>CAPBNZ010000021.1:16640-26147 GCA_948585895.1 uncultured Clostridia bacterium
TTAATCTTATTCAATATATAGCATCTATTTTTTTGAACAAAAACAGAAAGGCTTTTACTAATCAGGCGATAAAAATAGACATGCTATTAGTGTTGATAACAATAGTGATACCCATTATTTTTGTGTGGAAAAAAATAGAAATAAACTTGATTATTGTACCACCTTTTGTAATTTTATATTTTTTATTTCAATACTTAAATAATAATGTGCATAAATTATATTTAGGAAAAGAAGATAAACAAATTGAAAATCAAATCCAGGAAGAACAAGAAAAAGAAAAAGGGAACACAAGAAAAACGATTCTATATATTATTGTTTTAATTGGAACAGGAATTTTATTATATGTAATAGGCGATTTATTAGGGGAAACATTAAATAATTTATGTAATCAATTTAATGTGTCTCAAAAAATAATAGGAATTTTACTTGGTTTTATTACCAGTATACCTGAACTAATTACTTTCTTTGAAGCACAAAAACACTATAAAATGCAAAAAGATAATGAGATATTAGGTGTAGTAGAAGCAACGAATAATCTTTTAACTTCGAATATTCTCAATTTGTTTGTAATTCAATCACTTGGCATTATAATTTATAGTATATTTTATTAAATAAGAAGATGGAGGTAAAAAACTAGTTTTTATAATTTTTTTAAAAATCTTTGAAAAAAAGAACTTTTATTAATGTGTAGAAATTTTAATTTCAAAAATTTTAATATTCCACAAATTGTAAATAAAATAAGAAACAATAGTAGGATAATTAAGATTTGTTGTGATTTTTTTTCGCTGGCTAATGAATAAAAATAAATTAAATAATTTGCTAACATAATATATTCCACCTTTACACTTTATATGGAATAGTTTACCAGACAATAAATGACAAGTCAACATCATATGTTGAAAATAATATAAAAAGTTGTTAGCTTTAGATAATGTTTAGGAAGTAGTAATAATTTAAAGTTGAAATCTATTATTTTTACACCTTGTGTATCGAAATTACAAAGATAAAGAAAGGTTTGTAGAGTTTCAATCGTATGGACTATTGCTATTTAGTAGTCTATGTGGTGTGACAAAATAATAGATTTCATTTTAAGTTTATAATATTGTTTTGTTATGATAAGTCTTTTATGAAAATGGTAATGTCTTTTATAATATTTAATGTATAATAGACAAGCATTTAGGACACGCGTGTTTGTAATTTGCTTTTCAGAGTATTTTTCCAAAAGCTTTTTAGTTTTTGTAATTACACTATCATCAAGACCATATAGAATATAATCAGCAGAATGCCCACTTAATGTTCTTAATTTTTTAATACTTTTATATACTAGATTTCCTTTTCCATCTTCTACTAATCCCAAGAATTGACCAGAAACACCAATTGCTTTTGCTAATTGAGTTTTATTCATATGTAATTCATTTTCTCTAATAGATTGGATTCTTTTTCCTCTTTCTATTTGTTCTAGATTGATACTATGATTGCTATCCATTGTAAAACCTCCTTGTACTTTTTGTTCATTTTATAGGAAAGAAATGATAATGGGATAGAAAAATGTTTTATTCTAAGGTGGAATTTTATGAGAAAATGTGGTATATTATCTACATAAGAATGAAAAGGAGGAAATGTATGGAATCCAAACCTATGAAAATAGTAATCATAGAGGATGACATTCAGGATTGCAATCATTTTATTGCTTGTATTAAGAAACGAAAAGATGTAGAATTAGTCGCACTAACAGATTCAGATATAGAAGGTCTAAAATATGTAAAATTAAAACAACCAGAGGGAATTGTATTAGATTTAGAATTAAATCATAGTATAACAGGCAATGCAGATTCTTTAGAATTCTTATCAAACTTAAGAAAACTGAATTTGAATTATCAACCAATTGTAATTGTAACAACTCATGTAAATTCAAAAAGAACTTATGATATTCTTCATAGAGAAGGAGCAGACCTTATTTTATATAAAGACCAACCAAATTATTCATGTGACTATGTCTTAAATAAGTTTCTTACCTTAAGAGAATCCACACCAAAACAAACCATTGAAACTTTTAAAGAGGATTTGAAGGAAAGTGAAAGCAAAATATCAAATTGTATTTATCATGAATTAGACTTAATAGGTGTAACAGCAAAGTTAAAAGGAAGACAATATGTTCATGATACTATCTTATATTTGATACAAAATGAAGGAAAAAATACGAATGTTATTCAACATTTAACTAAGATTTATAAAAAATCTGGTAATACAATTACAAATGGAATACAAAATGCAATTATACATGCATGGAGAGTATCTTCAATTGAAGATTTAACAACTTATTATACAGCAAGAGTAAACTATGAAACAGGAATTCCAACACCAATGGAGTTTATCTATTATTATGTAGATAAAATAAAAAAGCAAATCTAGTAGAAAATACTAGATTTTTTTATTTCCCACCATTTTTCGCTATCTTTTTCTATTAATAGATACCGTTTATTTGTAAATAATAAATGGTATTTTTTTATTAACAGCATGGAGAAAACGAAATTAAAAAGGTGGTGATAGTTATGTTAGATTGGTGGGAAGACCTTTGTAGATGGGTAAGTCGTTGGGTTGGATAAAACCTAATAAAACTTAAAAGTACATATAATTTAAAATCCTTATGAGTAAAGATAATCATATAAGAAATTATATTGATTATCTTTATTATTTTAGATATAATATTAAAAGAAGTAAGAAATGGGGCTAAAGATATGAATTATACGATTGGTTTAGAAGAAATAAATATTAGTATATACATTTTAAAATTATTTTGTATTAGCTTAGGAACTTACTATGCAATGCTAAAAAATACTAATACAAAAGATAATAAAATAAAAATCATCATGAGTATGATAGGAATTTCAGTAGTCTGTGGAATTATAAAAAATACATGTAATTTTATGATTAGTCTAATATGTTTAGGATTACTATTATCATTAGTTTTTACCAAAATTAACAAAGGAAGTATGGGATATTATATTGTAATTACAATCATAAATTTAAGCATTAATTATAGCTTATTTATAGTAGCAGTATTAGTAAGTTATTTTCCAAATAGAATTTTAAATATTAGAGATAATTATATTAGCTTTGTCAGTATTACCGCTATTTATTCTACATTAATTTATCTATTTTTTAGAATAAAAAAATTTAGAAAAGGATTTAGTTTTTTAAAAGAAAGACTAATAAGTGAGTATTTTGATATTCCGATTTTGAGTGTTAGTGTAATTATTTTATTCATTATTATTATCTTATCAAATTACAAAGTAAAATTTACAGGAAGTCTTTTAATGGGATTAATAATATCATCTATTATCATGTTTATCACTATCCAAAAATCCTTACAATTATATTATAAACAAAAATTATTTATTCAAGAGTTAAATGAAACAAAAGCAGAATTAGAAAAGAAAAAGCAAGAAATAGAGGAACTAGAAAAAGAAAACTTGAACTTTAGTAAAGTAAGTCATTCTATTGCACACAGGCAAAAGTCATTAGAATATAAATTAAGTCAGTTAATGTTAAATCATGAGGTTGCCTCTGAGATAGACTTAAAAGATAGGCTAGAAGCGATAACAAAAGAATTTCGAAAAGAGCCAAAAGTAGAATTAGCTAAAACGGGTATTTCCGAAATTGATGACATGCTTGCTTATATGCAAGCAGAGTGTAGTAATAATAAAATAGACTTTCAGATTCAAATAAATGGAAATATATATCATATGATTAATAATTATATTGATAAAGGAAAGTTAGAAATTTTGTTAGCTGACCATATAAAAAATGCAATAATAGCTATTAATTCTTCTCGTAATATAAACAGGAGTATTTTAGTAAGATTAGGCAGAATAGAAGGGGGTTATAGTTTATATGTGTATGACTCTGGTATTGAATTTGAAAAAGATGCATTCGTTAATTTAGGTAAAAGACCATATACAACACATATTGATGATGGAGGAACAGGAATAGGATTTGTGAATACTTTTGATACATTAAAACAATACCACGCAAGCATGGTGATAGAGGAATATGGAGAACCTTGTGACAATAATTATACAAAAGTAATTCAAATAAAGTTTGACAAAAAGGATGAATTTAAAATTTCTTCTTACCGTGAGTAAAATAGTAACAGAATAAAAGATTTATGATAAAATGTAAATATATGATATAAAAAGAGGCAATATAAAAAATTCAAAATTACTTGACAAGGATAATGAATTGATATATAATATAGTTTGTTACAAGAAGAAGTCAAACTTCTCACCTAATCCAAACAAGGAAAAAGGTTAGAAATTAAATAAACCCAGAGTTTATACTTAGGACTTTATTTTTGATTTGACTTGTAACAAAGTCAAATTTTTTATATTGTAGGAATTTTCAATCAAAGAGAGAAAAGTTTCATACAAAATAAATAGGCATAACAAAGTGAAGAATTTTTATTTTATGGAGGTGTTTTTTATCAAACAAGAATTACCAATCAACAGACAAATAAGAGCAAAAGAAGTACAATTAATAGAGGATAATGGACAGAAAGCAGGAGTAATTTCATTGGAGCAAGCCTTAGAAAAAGCAGAAAGCAAAAATTTAGATTTAGTATTAGTTGCTCCTAATAACAATCCACCAGTATGCAAGATTATGAACTATGGAAAATATAAATTTGAGCAAGCTAAAAAAGAAAAAGAGGCAAAGAAAAAACAGAAAGTTCTTGAAATAAAAGAGTTAAGAGTAACGCCTAATATTGAAGAACATGATTTTAGTTTCAAATGTAAAAATGCAAGAAAGTTTTTAACAGATGGAAACAAAGTCAAAATAACAGTTAGATTTAGAGGTAGAGAAGTAAACAATGCAAAAGCAGGAGAGGCAGTATTAAAAAAATTTATTGAAACCTTGGAAGATATTGCAACAGTTGAGAAACCACCTAAATTGGAAGGTAGAAATATGTTCACTATTTTAGCTAAAAAAGCAGATAAATAAAATATCTGTCTATATATAAAAGAAATAAACGAAAGGAGTTATCATTATGCCAAAATTAAAAACCAATAAAGCTGCTAAAAAAAGATATTCATTAACAGCTACAGGAAAAGTTAAAAGAACAAAATCAAACAGAAGACACTTATTAGCAAATAAAACAAGAAGACAAAAGAAAACAGGAAAAATTCAAAATGCTTATGCAGACAAGACCTGTGAAAATACAATCAAAAAATTATTGCCATATGGTAATTAAATCAAATAATTGTAAAAAGTAGATGACAAAGGGGAGGGATATTTCGTATCTAAAGAAAGATTCTTGAAATAAAAAGACCCCTATCAATAAAAAAGGAAGGTGAAATAAATGGCAAGAGTAAAAACAGCTAGAACAACAAGAGCAAGACATAAAAAAATATTAAAACAAGCAAAAGGATATTATGGTGCAAAGAGTTATAGATTTAGAAATGCAAATCAAGCAGTTATGAAATCTTTAGCATATGCCTATGTAGGAAGAAAAGATAAAAAAAGTAATTTTAGAAAATTATGGATAGCAAGAATTAATGCAGCAGCAAGAATGAATGGAACAACTTACAGTAAAATGATTGCAGGTCTTAAGAAAGCAAATGTTACAATTAATAGAAAAATGCTAGCAGAAATTGCTGTAACAGACCCAAAAGCATTTACAGAAATTGCAGAAGTAGCAAAAAAAGCATAATAAAATGACCAAAGGGATACACCCTATTGGTCATTTTTATTGCTTTTTCATTTTAGGTTTTGAGATTAAAGAAGCTAGATACCCAAAGAAGACAGCAGCAGCAATACCACCAGCAGCAGCTTTGACACCACCAGTAAAAGCACCTACTAACCCATTTTGTTGAACTGCTTCAATTGCACCCTTGGCAAGATTATAACCAAAGCCAGTAAGAGGGACTGTAGCACCAGCACCAGCAAAATCTACCAAATACTGATAAATTCCTAGTCCACCAAGAATGGCACCAGCAGTAACAAATATAACTAATATTTTGGCTGGGGTAAGTTTTGTTTTATCAATCAGGATTTGACCAATAATACAAATTATTCCACCAGTTACAAAACATTTTAGTAATACCATCCAATCAAAAACATTAACCCAATTAACATTCATAAAATTCTTTCCTTTCTAACAAGGATTTAAGGTCATTCAAAAATCCTTATTCTAAATTTCTATGCTTATTGCATGTGCAATGCCTGGAATAGATTCTCCTTGTTGAGAACTAGTGGAATTCATTAAAGCACCAGTTGCAATGAGTAGTATTTTTTTGAGTTTCTTTTCTTTTAATTGGTTAAATAAATAACCAGAAAATACAGTTCCGCAACAAGCACAACCACTACCTCCTGAGTGAGTATCTTGTGCATTTTTATCAAAGATTAGGACACCACAATCATTGTAATTAGTTTTAATATTGTAACCTTGTGATTTGGCGATATCAATTGCAATTTCTTTTCCAACATGTCCTAGGTCACCACTAATAATGGCATCGTAATAACTTGGATTTCGACCAGTGTCCAAAAAGTGAGTTATTAAAGTGTCAGCAAAAGCAGGAGCCATAGCAGCACCCATATTATTAGCATCTTTAATTCCCATGTCAACAATTTTTCCAGGGGTAATATGTGTGATAAAAGGACCTTGTCCATTTTTGGTTAAAATAGTTGCACCTGAACCAGTAACTGTCCATTGACTTGTAGGAGGTCTTTGATTCCCTAATTCTAGGGGAAACCTAAACTGTTTTTCAGCACTACAAAAGTGGCTAGAGGTGGCACATAATACATTACTAGCAAAACTTTCTATAGCCATAGCTCCTAAACACATAGATTCTACAAAAGTAGAGCAAGCACCGAAAACACCAAAAAATGGAATACTTAGTTCTCTTAGACCAAAGCTAGAAGAGATACATTGATTTAGTAAATCACCTGCGAACATACAGTCAATTTCACTTGCAGGTACGCCAGATTTAGAAATAACAGTATTTACTGTTTCTTTTATAATTTTACTTTCTGCTTTTTCCCAAGTCTTTTCACCCCAAAATTCGTCATCTAAAGTTTGGTCAAAATATTTAGCCAAAGGACCTTCTGCTTCTTTAGGACCAACAATAGAAGCACAATCTAAAATAGTTGGTGGGGTATTAAATTTTATAGTTTGTTTTCCTAATTTTTCCAAAATATCATCTCCTTATCAAAAATGTCTTCCTCGGTTTTATCTAATCGAGAGAGCTTAAACCAAAGTCATACTCTGTGTATTAAATATTAAAAATACAATTCCAACTAAAATAGAGGCAGAAATACCAAATACTAAAACAGGTCCAGCAACGGTAAACATTTTTCCACCAACACCCATAACATAACCTTCTGATTTATATTCCATGGCAGGAGATACAATTGAATTGGCAAACCCTGTGATTGGAATTAAAGAACCAGCACCAGCAAATTTTCCTATTTTATTAAATAAATTTAATCCTGTTAAAAAGGCTGAGATACCAATTAATAAAATGGAAACAATTGTACCTGAAGTTTGTGTATCAAATCCTCTTTCCTTACATATATTAAGTATAACTTGCCCAATTGTACAAATTAATCCACCCACCCAAAATGCGTTAAAGCAATTCTTTAAAAGTGGAGAGTTGGGAGACTTTTTATCTACATAATCTTGATAAGTTTGTTTTGTTTCTAATGGATTCATACATACCTCCTAATTATTTTTATTTCTATTTAAATCAAGTGTAAAACTGATATCTAAGTCAACAAAATATTCTAGAATCTTATCACCATCAATAGTAGCACGTTGTTCTAAAATTTTAACTTCTGATAAATAATCAATTGTTTTAGAAGCTTCTGCAATTGCTTTTATAATGGCATCTTTCCAAGAAACATTAGAATTGCCAGTTATTATTAAGTGCTTTTTTATATCCATAATTAACCTCCTAATTATCTTTTAAAAGTATGTTTTCCAGAAGATAGAAAAAATATACAAAAGAAGTAGAAAAATTCATTAAAAAATTATATAATCTCATAAAAAGATATCATTCTGATACAAAATAGTTAATGCTGTCAATTTAAAGTGTAATCTATTGTTTATTGCACTTTAAGTGATAACATGGATAAAATTAGAAGAAGGAGAAAAAATATGATGGATAAAGCTAGAGAAATAGCACTAATGGTACTTTATAATATTGATAAGAAAGATGCTTATTCTAACCTTGCTTTAGATGAAGCATTAAAACAAGCCAAAAGCGATAAAAAAGAGATTCAGTCAAGAGACATTGGCTTTATTTCTGAAATAGTATATGGAACTGTTTCTTGGAAATTAACAATAGATGAAATTATTAAAAAGCATTCAAATATAAGGATTAAGAAGATATCCCCATGGATTTTAAATATTTTGAGAATGAGCATTTATCAAATTATATTTTTAGATAAAGTTCCTAAATCAGCAGCTGTAAATGAGGGGGTAAATTTAGCAAAACGATATGGTCATAGGGCAAGTAGTAATTTTGTAAATGCTATTCTTAGAAAAGTGGAGAAGAAGGATTATGAAGATTTTTTTTCAATAGAAAGTGATATGGATAGAATTTCTAAAACAACTTCTATGCCAATATGGATAGTAGAGGAATTAGCAAAACAAAATGAGATAAAAAAAGTAGAGGAAATTTGTGAAGCGTCTAATTTAAAACCTAAATTGTATATTCGAGTAAATTATTTAAAAACAGACAGGCAGACACTAAAGAAAGAATTAGAAAAGCAAAGTATAAAAGTAACAGAAGTGGAAAATGAAAAGTTCTTGATTGTAGAAGGGGCTAAAAATATAGAGAAATTAAAAAGCTTTCAAGAAGGCTGGTTTTCGATTCAAGACGAAGCGGCAGGTCTGATACCAGAACAATTGAAACCACAATCTAATCAAAAAGTATTAGATGCTTGTAGTAGTCCAGGAGGCAAAACAACTTATATGGCAGAGCTAATGAAAAATCAGGGAGAAATTAAGGCATGGGATATCCATGAACATAGAGTGAAATTAGTAGATAAAGCAGCCAATAGATTGGGAATTACGATAATTCAGACAGAAGAAAAAGATGCTTCTATTTATGACCCTCAATATTACGAGTATTTTGATAAAGTTCTTTTAGATGTACCATGCTTAGGAATTGGTGTGATAAAAAGAAAACCAGATATTAAGTGGAAAAAAAAGAAGGAAGATATAGAAAAAATAACAACCATTCAGAAAGCGATATTAGAAAATTGTGCTAAATATTTAAAAGATAAAGGAGAATTGGTATATTCTACTTGTAGTATTTTGCAGGAAGAAAACGACAAAATAATACAAGATTTTGTAAAAAATAACAAAGATTTTAAAATAGTAGAAAATTTACAAATTTACCAAAACGAAAAAACAGATGGTTTTTTTATTTGTAAAATGCAAAAAAATAAGACATAGAAGAGTATTACAAAAAGATTACGTTTTTGTTACAAGTATATTAAATATAT
>CAPBNZ010000022.1:0-9064 GCA_948585895.1 uncultured Clostridia bacterium
TCTTTATATATACTCTCTTTAAAATCTACTATTTTAACATCACTATTAAATATTTCTTTGTCTAATTCATCTCTATAATTAAAATCTTTAATTATATTTTGATATAGGCAAAATATTTGATTCGGTAATTGTTTTAAATAGCACCAATGACAAAGTTGTAAGAACTTATTATCATATCCTTGCAATTTAAAATCCCTTTTATTTCCTAATAAAATTACATTATCTAAATGTATTTCAATTGCGTTTTCAAATTTCATTTGTATCTCCTTGATCTTCATTTTCTAATTCTTGATTTGTAATATTACAAATTATTCCTTTATTTTCATTATGAATTATTTCATCTAATTGTTGTTCTAATGGCTTTAAATTTTCTGTATTTATACTAATTTCCGTTTTTCCGTGTCTTAAAGCTTTTAAATTATTAATATCCACTTTTTCTCTATTTGCTTCATCATAAGATAAATTTAATAAATTTCGATTTATCGAAAATACTCCATTATAGAAATCAATAATGTCTGTTATATCTGCTTCAATTTTTATTTCTGTATTATCTTTTAATAATACTGTAATTGTCTTTTTATCTTTTAAAAATCTATTAATTTTCGCTATCTCATTATAAAAAGGGGGTGTTATTCCTAGTTCGTATTGTTTATATGCTAAAATCTTACACAAATCCACTTCGCTATAAACTAAATTCATAATAGTAGAAGGTTCTGTTAAGATTTTATTTTCTTTCATATCTATTTCTACTATTTTTTCTGAATAATAAGCAGAAGGTTTATATTTAAGTTTTGATTTGTTTATTTCATCATAAATACAAAATGATGTATGAACTTTTGATTTTTGTTCTATACTTGCATTTTCATTAAAAAAATCAATGCCAATATCTGAAATCTTTAAAAATTCTGGATTAGCATAATATTTGTTTCGATTTGCGTCAGTATATTCGTCTTTTTCAAAAAAATATGAAATATTATTGATATTTTTTCCAATAAAGCTATTTAATTCCTTTTCTAACAATTCCATAAACTGCAATCTAATCATTTCTGTAATATTAACTATTGGTATTTCTTTTTCTTTTATCTCTTCTGATAATTTATCACATTCTATATTTAAACATATTAATTGGTCTGGTTTATCCTTTAATCTACACCAATTTATTTTAAATTTTGCTTCATTCTTGAACCCCATATAAAGTTCTTCTTTATTTGCCAAAAGTTCTACTTCTCCAAAATCTATTATTGTTGCATTTTCTAATTCCATTTTGTCCTCCATATTACCCTAATATAAAATCAATATAAGCACTATTTAGATATACATTTTTAGTAATCTTATCTTTCTTTATTTTGATAAGTATATTTTGATTTTTATTATAGAATCCATTTGTAGTTTTTATTGCAAACATATTTGTAACTGTTTTGTGTTTGTAATTACTTAAATTAATTGTATTGTGTTTCTTACTTAGTCTAACAACTCTTATTAATTTGAATCCATTGTCTGTTTTAACATATACTCTTGCTGTTGTTTTTCCTATACAATAAACAACTACTAATGCTATACCTAATCCACTTATAATTATTGTAGGAACTGTATAATCTTTTGTTTCTTCAATAATTTCAATTATTGGTTCTTCTTGAATTTTTTCATACTCTAATGTATATAAATAAATAGGATCTTTTCTTTCAACACTTCCTTCGTATGTAACAGTTATTTCATAACTATAAGGATTATTTCTTGTTACTACTGCTTGATATATCATTGTACCTTTATAAGTTATTGGTACTTCTTGACCATCAATATTTTCTGTTTCATCATTTTTCCAATTAACATTAATAAGTGAATATGTTACGCCACCTATAACTTTTTCTTTTTCAATATTATCTAAATCATTTTTGCTATATTTATTAAAGTTAATTTTCTTTTCATCAATTGCTTCATATTTTCCATTGCTAATTGTTTTTATATCATAATCTTTCAAGGCAATTACACCAGAATACTCTTCATCTTCATAGTTTAGGTTATCTCCAAAGTGGCTTATAATAGATTCTTTTGTATTACTCTTAATTACATCTTTTTTATATGCTGTAACTATTTTTGAATTTTCTGTATCATCTTCTTTAAAATAATTTGATAATTTGTACTTAGTTTCGTTCTCTTCCATTTCTTGCTCTATTGATGTTAAAAAACTACTTTCTTCTGATTTTAAAATTGTTTTATTTATTGTTTTGTTATCTGTCGCATATACATTCGACATTAAACACATTGCTAATAGTCCTGTAACTAGACCACTCTTAATAATACCTTTCATAATTCCTCCTAAAAACAGCAAAAAAGAAAGCTAGTTAAATTTCTCTAATTAGCTCTCTCATTCACATATAATTTTTGATATTAATATTTTAGCACTTGAAAAATTGAATGTATACTGCAGGATTTTGCAAACTTTTTGCAAAAAATTATGTTTACTGAATGTTATATTCAAATATATCTTTTAGCTCTTTATTATTTTTAGTTAAATATGTTAGTGTTTTTCTTCTAATACTTTCTTCTATATTCCTATTTGATTGTATATTTTTTTGTTCTCCTACCTTATCTATGGTATTAATTAATTTCATTATTGCATTCCAATATTCTTCTGATTTCTCTTTATTTGAATTATCTACTAATCTGCAATATTCTAAATTAAATAAGAAATCTCCAGTATGTTCTATTAAATCATTTTTTATTAAAATTTCTTTTTCTATTTCATTGCAATTTCTTAAATTATTATCATAAAAATCATTTTCATACTTCATAATAGTTTTTATTACATTTTTATATCTACAATACTTTCTTGTTTCTCCTGTTTTATTTATTATATCAACTAAAAAACTCATACCTTGATATATTGGTTCTATCATATAAAGTTTTTCATCTTCTTGTTCATAATATAGACTATATTCTAGTAAAGTCATAAAAGAAAAACAAATCTGTTCTTTTATATCCATCAATTCATTGTATAGCAATTCCTCAAAACTATATCCTACTATGTTATATTTTTTAGCTCGTTTATCTAAAATTTTACATTTTACTAATGTTTTAGCAACATCTTCTATTGATATAGTTTTGTTACTTATTTTATAATAATTCATATAATCTGTTATTACATCTACTCTTAACATTGTATCACTCCATAATTTCATTACTCTTTTTAAATTCCATAAATATTAGCTTTTAGTATAACTTTATTGATTTTGCTCGTGTCATTTAATGGTATTTCCCAACAGCTACCTAAAATAGACCTTCCTTTTATATATTCTTTTTTAGGTTCTCCTAATATTTTATATAGTCTTCTTTCTAAATCAACTCTATTTGTATAGATAGACATTATTTTTTCGCTATATAATACATTTATTGTTGTTTCTGTTTCACATTTATTAGCTTCTTTGTATATTTTTCCCATTGTAATCCCCTACTTTCTACCATCTATTTACTCCTCTTTTGTAGCACTATATAAAATATACTTATTATAAGCTAGTGTCCATATTTTAACACATCAATTTAAAAAAGTATAATGCAAGATTTTGCAATGTTTTTGCAAAATCTTATGTTTACATTTCTATAATTTCTTTTCCAATCAATATAATCTGTTCTGTAATTGGTTTAGTTTTTACTTCAATAATACAATTGCCAATTTTACTTTTGCATTTTCTATGTCTTACTACTGCTAATCCTGTAGTTATATTATCTTTCATTCTTCCTTTTGTTTCATTAAGAATCTTTGCTGTAGCGTCATATATGTAATTATAATCATTACTATTTTCTTTTATAGAAATATCATTGATTATGCAAAACATTATCATAGTCTTTAATTCTTCAAATCCTTTAAAATTTCTGCCATTTATAGTTAATGCTTTGTCTATTTTTAATGATATTTCTCTTTTAAAATTTTCCTTGCCTTCAAATTTATTTAATCCTTTATCTAAATTTGAATCATTTTGCTTTTGAACTTCTTCAAATTTTTTCTTTCTTGATTCATCATAATAGTTAAATACAATAGAAAAAGCAATTGCCCTTATATCTTCTGTTTTTGTGATTTCTTCTACTTTTTCTTGATTTCCTTTGATAATGCCCTTTTTTAAGTCTACTATAATTAGTTTTTCTGCTTTATTGTTTAAGTTCTTAACTATATTCATTCTTTGATTTTTAAATACTACAATTAAAATATTTATATTTTCTATCTTATCAACTTTTTTAATATCATTAACTATTTGTGTATTTTGTTTAAAAAAGGTACATTCCTTTTCAATTGCATATTTTAAATCATTTAAAATTTCAGTTTCCTTACTATAAATTACAATATTAACTACATTATTATTCATTATCTTCTCCTGTGTAATAAAGAATATTTTAAGCAAATTTTATAGTGTTTTCATTAATCATTTCTATGTCTTCTTTGATTTCATTAAAAGTATTTATATTATCTTTAAATATATCTGATATAGAACCTATCGTGCTGAATGGTTGCTCTCTTAGTTTTTCTAAACTAATTATTCCATTTACAATTAGATATTCTTTTAATTGTTTTATAAATTGAATCTGTTTACTATTCAATCTATTGTCATTAATATATTTCGAGAATATTTGATTTGCTGTTTCTCTGTCTAATCCTACTAAGTTTCTAACAACTTGTACTACATTTGAATCTCCAAAGGCTTCAACAAAGTCTTTATTATTTCCTAATTCTTCAAACATAATTCTTTCTAAATCTTCTTTTTCTATTTCTGTTAATATTTGATTATGTTTTATTTTATAAATAACTAAGTTATCCATATTTCCTTCTAAAAATTTCTTAACTTTCTTTTTATAATCTTCAAAGTTATCTCTGTTAATATTCTTTTGTTCTTCATCTACTATAATTGTATCTTCTATATCTACATTCCATATCTTTCTTGGTGGATTCTCTATAAATTTTATTAAATCTCTTAACTGTGTTCTTACATTCTCTATATCAAAAAATGAAGCTCTTTCCCAATATCCACTATTTGCTGTCATTTGTATAAGTTCTGCCTTTTCTTTTATTTGTGTAATAGTTCCTAATTCTTTTAGTTCTTCAATTAATGAAACAATGCTATTTATCTGCATACTACAATATTTATTTTTCATTTTTCTTACTTGTAAAGAATATACTAAGTTATCAAATCTTTTTGCTGATTCATCTATATCTGTAACAATAAATATTGGTGTTAGATTTTCCTTTATTTCTACTTTATCTATACTTGATATACTATTCCAATTTTCGACTTTGCTATATTTGTCAATATATTTCTTTTTAGATCTTACAATAAAACTTTCATCATTTAATTCGTTTATAGCTTCTAAAAATTCTTGTATTAGCTCTTTTCTATATTCTACATATTGGTTTATACTTTGATAATCTAAATTTTGTAACTCTACAATTAAATCAAGTTTTGAATTGAATATTTTTTCTGTTAATCCCTCTGTTGCTCCTGTTTCAATTCCCTTTGCATTTTCCTCAAAAAACTCAAAATTATTACAACAATCAAAAATATAAAACTCTTTTTTGTTTACTCCTTCGCCAAATACGTTATCACATAAACGTGTTCCTCTACCAATCATTTGCCAGAACTTAACTTTTGATTTTATAGGTTTGAAGAATACTAAATTTAATATTTCTGGAACATCTATACCAGTATCTAACATATCTACTGAAATTGATATTTGTGGTAATTTTTTAGGATCTTCAAATAATTCTATTAATGTTTCTGCATAATTTACTTTATTATCTATTACTCTTGCAAAATCTCCTTTATAGTGTGGATATAAAGAATTAAATACTTTCTCTATTTCCTCTGCGTGATTATGATTTCTTGCAAATATTATTGTCTTTCCTAACTTATCGCCACCTTCAACTTTTAGTCCTTTTTCCATTAATGTTTCTAAGATTTTCTTAATAGTATCTTTATTAAATAACCAGGTATTTATTGCTGAAGAATCTATCTCCTCTGGAACATTTTCGTCTTCTTCAAATAAATTTTCATATTCTTCTTTTTCTTCATCTTTTAACTGACTATATTTAATTCCTCTTTCTAAAAATTCTGTTGAAGTTTTAATATTATGATAATCTACTAAATATCCATCATCTATTGCTTCCTGATATTCATAAGCAAATGTAGGAACATTGTTTTCCAATTCAAAAAAACTATATGTATTTCTATCTACATCACTTCTTGGAGTTGCTGTTAATCCTACTAATAATCCATCAAAATATTCAAATATAGACTGATATTTTTTGTATATGCTTCTATGAGCTTCATCTATAATTATTAAATCAAAGTGTCCTGGTGTAAATAATCTTTTTCCTTCCTTATTTCTCATATTGTCTATTGCGTTTATCATTGTTTGATATGTAGAAAAAACAATCCTTGAATCTTCTGGACTATCTTTTGAATCTAGTAAATTACAACAAGAAACATCTGGAATTAATTTAACAAAATTCTTTTTAGCTTGCTTTATTAGTTCTGTTCTATCTGCTAAGAATAAAATATTTTGTACCCAACCCTTACCAGTTAATACATCTACTAATGATATAGCTGTTCTTGTTTTTCCAGTTCCAGTAGCCATAACTACTAATGCTTTTCTATGTTTATTTTCAAAGGATTCACATACTCTTTTTATTGCTTCTAATTGATATGGTCTATCAGTAATTTTTGTATCTATAAAAATATGTTCTAAACTTTGTTTTGATTTTCTTCTATTTACTAATCTTTGTAATTCGTCTTGTGTGTGGAAGCCTTGTACTCTTCTTTCTGGATAATCTAAATTATCCCAAAAATAAATTTCTATTCCATTTGTATAATATATAACAGGTCTTTGTCCGTATTTTTCTTCTAAACAATCTGCATAAAGACTTGCTTGTTGTTTTCCTTCGTGAGCATTTTTACTACTTCTTTTGGCTTCAACTACTGCTAATGGTAATCCATTTTTACCAAATAATACATAATCTACATATCCTATTCTTTCAGTATTTTTCATTCCTTGTACTTCTAGTTCTTCTGTAATGTTTTCATTAAAATCCCAACCTGATATTTGTAGATCTAAATCAATGAATTGTTTTCTTGTTTCAAATTCTGATAAGTCCTTTATCTCGAAATTTTTGCTCTTTTGCTTACTTTCTCTTTCTTCTGTTAATTGCTTTCTTAACTCTTCATTTTCTTTTAAAGTATCTTCTAGCTTCTTAGTTTGTTCTTCTAATTCTTGCTCTAATTTTTCTCTTTCTGCTAGTTTTATATTTTCATTACTTTCTTCTGGAAGTTTATTTATATCAAATTCAATTTCTTTATAATTTTGATCATAATTAAAATATATCCATTTCATAAAACTAAATAGACATTTTAATACTAGAATTGCTTCATCTCTTGAAACATTGCTATTTGTATGAATTACAAAATTCCCTTTTTTAACAATAAAGTCAATTCCTTTTCTTACATCTTCATTTACTATATTTTTAAAGGTTATTGTATGTATAAGTGATGATAAATTGTTTTGATATGGCATAATCAATAATTTATCATTAGCATATAACCACTTTACTCCTAATTCTAAGGCTTTTCTACTAAGCATAATACACGTTACTGGATTTGTTTCTAATCCTTTTTCTGCTTCAATACTTGCCTTTGCAAAACTTCTAAATAATTTATTATTTTCTAAAAAATCAAAATTCGACATATTTCTTCCCCTAATTAAAATATTTATTCATCATTCCATTTTTTAATGTTTCTACTTCTTTTAAATTTTTATCTATTTGTTTTCTTTGTTTTTCAATCTTCTCTATAAAATCTGCAAATTTATTCTGTAATTCAATTGGTGGTAAAATAATTTCTAAATCCATTAGTCTTTCTTTTGAAATATTAGACATAGATTTTGCACTACCATTTGAAATTTGTGTTATATTTTTCCTAAACATCTTATGATTAATTAACTTCCATAGAAAAATTTTATTACACTCTTTTGTTGTATTTAATCTAAATATTAAATCTGGTAACATTAAGTTTGGTAATGTATCATATACATAAGCACTCATACCGACCAATTCAGGTGTATTTTTTCTTGTGAATAGTAAATCTCCTTTTTTTACTTCTACACTAGGAATATACATCTCTTTATCAATTAAAGCTTTATTTTCTTCTTGATTATAATATCCATAAGTTACAGCACTTAATTTTAAAATTGCAGGATAATCATTATCTCTTGAAAAATTTTCACAAACAAAACTTTTTCCATTATCTATATTAATCAAACATTCTCTTAATCTTACTTTTTTAAAGTTTTTATTGTTAGAATTTGGATTCCCAAACATTTCTATAAATTTAGAATTAATTAGATCTTCAAATAAATATTTTTGTTCTTTTTCTATATCTACTAGCTTTTCTATCTTATTTAATTTATTTACTATTTCCTCTTGTATTTTCATATCAGGAACATTTATCTCTAATTCTTTCAATATTGCTAAATTAATATTATTTTGTGCCACTCCTCTACTTAATTTTACCATTTCTTCTTTTTTACTCTTTAAATAATAATAAAGATATTCTTTATTTACCATATCATTTATAATTTCTAATCCTGCAATTGCTTGATTAGTAGCAGAATCAACATTTAAAATTGAAACTTCTCCTATTGTTGCAAATATAGTGTATAAAATAGTATCTTTCTTAAATAATTTAGCTGATGATTTATCTAATCCCTTTTTAGTTATTTTTTCTTCGGTATAACTTATATATTTACCTTTTAAATCACTTATCTTACACCAATTAATATTTCCATTTTCCCAAAAATCTTTATTTTTTCTCGCTGGTGTTCCTCCTGCTTGAATATTACATATATTATTAAGTTTTAATTTTTCCATTATAGCATTTCCTCTAATTCTTCTAATTCTTCTAAAAGTCTTAAAAACTCATTTTGATTTTCTCTTATTTTTTTTAAGATTATTTTTGAATTTTCATACTCTTTTTCTTCAACAACTATTTCTTTATATTTATTTATAGATAAATCATATCCATTTTTT
>CAPBNZ010000022.1:9131-20224 GCA_948585895.1 uncultured Clostridia bacterium
TCTTCTACAAATCTATTATTATATCTTTCAATAATATCTGGTATATCATTTTCATTTACAGGTTGTCTTTTATCATCTAAACTATATCCATCTGCTGTCATATCGTAAAACCATACTTTATCAGTTCCACCTGCATTTGTTTTTGTAAATATTAAAATAGCTGTAGATACTCCTGCGTATGGCTTAAACACACCACTTGGCATTGAAATAACTGCTTCTAATTTATGATTCTCTATTAATTCTTTTCTTATTGCTTTATGAGCATTAGAACTTCCGAATAATACTCCATCTGGTACAATTGAAGCACATCTACCACCTATTTTTAGTATTTTTAAGAATAATGCTAAAAATAATAATTCTGTTTTCTTGGTTTTATTTGTCATATCTAATAATTTCTTTGATGTTATATCACTATTTATAGAACCTTTAAATGGTGGATTTGCTAAAATTAATGTATATTTACTTTCATCTGAATTATCTTCTGATAATGAATCCTTATATTCAATATTAGGACTTTCAATTCCGTGTTGTATTAAATTCATTGCACTAATTCTTAGCATTGTTCTATCCATATCAAAACCATAAAACATTGTATTATTAAAATGTTGTAAACTCTCTTCGTGGTTGAATAAATCCCCTTCATTATTTCTCAAATATTCCCCTGCTTCAACTAAAAAGCCTGCACTTCCACAAGCAGGATCTACTATTACATCTTTGCTATTAGGTTTCATTAATTCAACCATCATTTTTATTATGTGTCTAGGTGTTCTAAATTGTCCGTTTGTTCCTGCAGTAGATAATTTAGATAATAAGTATTCATACAAATCTCCCTTTGTATCTCTACCACTCATATCTATTTTATCTATTGAAGTAACAACTTTTTGTAATACTATTGGTGTAGGTATTAAAAACATTGCGTCTTCCATATATTTAGCATAACTTGAATCTTTATCACTACCTAAACTTTTAATAAATGGAAATACCTTTTCTTGCATTACTTTAAACATTCTTGAAGCTTCATAATCTTTGAAAATACTCCATCTACAATCTTGATGTTGTTCATCAAATATTCTCTTAGATTTTATACCTAAAAGAACATCATCTCTTTCATTTTTTAATTCTATATCATCTAATCCTTTAATAAATAACAAATATGTAATTTGTTCTATGCAAGTTAAAGGATTTGCAACTCCTCCTGAATGAAATACTAACCATATTTTATCTATTATTGATTTTATATTATTATCCATTTTCCTATTGTACTCCTTCCAGTAGTTATTGTATCACAAATCGTTTTTTTGCTCAATAAATTTGTCTATTTTTGGCAAAAAATAAAAGCCAAAATCAAAATCGGCTTTCATATATTTAAAATTAATTTAATGTTATTTTATATCTAACTTCAAAATTGTAATTTTGCAGTTACTTATTCCAAATCATAGTATATTCAATTTCTTTTGTATTTTCATCTATACTTTCATCTTTTACTATAAAACGATTCTTTTTATAAAAGTTAATAGCATTTGTATTTTTCTTATACACACTTAATGTCAAATTGTTTTTGCTTTCTTTCACTTTATTTAATAAAGATGTTCCTATCCCATTACATTGATTATTTGTATCAACAAAAATGCCCTCAATATAGTTATTATTTACTCCTATAAATCCTACAATTTTTTCTTTAATAATATAAACATATATTTCTGCATTTGGTAGAACTTCTTTAACAAAATTGTAATTATTTTCCCAATATTCCTTTGGAATAAATTGATGAGCTTTTATATTTTCATTTTGCCATATTTGCATAACTTCATCTATATCATTTATTTCAAATTTCCTTATCATATATTTCTCCTACGAATTGTAATTTTATAGTTACCTATTATTTTTTCATTATTGTATTCAAACTATTTATAAACTCTTTTCTTCTCACAATGGTTGCAATTATAACAAACAAAGAATATATCAAGTTTCCTATAAATGGTTGTGCATTAAATTCTGTTGTCAAAGAAGCACTAATGCAAAAGAATATAATAGCCAATGCTAATACTATCCAGTTTGAATTTTTTATCCTATTTATATACAAATAGCCTAATGGTATATATATAATACCTACTAATAATTTTACAATATAATCTGGAATATTGGGTACACCAAATATCATATTAAGTCCACTACCATTAAATATTAATGACAACAATACAATAATTCCTCCAAATATATAAAATCCTCCTATAAATGTTATGACTTTTGATTCTTTCATATTTTCTTTCTCCAATCTAAACAAAAAATTACTATTTCTCTTACTGTTAGTAATTATATCACTATTATAAGGAAAAGTATATATACAATACAAAAATAAAAGCCAAGAACCTAAGCTCCTGACTTTTCATCTTTTGTATTTTATTAATTTTATCTTTTGTATCTTGTATATATTTTATCTTTAGTTAGCATTATTTATAGATAAATAGCCTATATCAATATAGTCTTTATCTAACATATTATAAGATTTTTCTTTATATATCACTAGCTTTAAATCTAATTCATTTAATCTTTCAATTTCTTCTGATTCTAATTTATCATTAAGTTTTATATTTAATTCTTTTCCATCTTCAAGTTTATATAAACTTATATGAACATTTTCTTTCAGTTCATTTTTCACTTTAAATTTAATTTTATATACTCCATTATCATTTAATTTTGGATTAAATGTATATTCTGCAAGTCTTCCATTAAATTTTAATGAATTAAGATAAATTCTATCATAATCAGTTTTATCCTGGTTAATACATATTATAACTCCTACGATAATTCCAAGTATTGCTAGTAATATAATACTTATCAATATAATCTTTTTCTTCATATTCCTCTCCTTATTTTAATATACTCCTTAGATAAGTATGCAGATCAAGAAATATAAAAGGGGATTACCAAATATTATTGAAAGGAGCAAGAATAATATTTCATTTTTAAAATATAGCTCTACTCTACATACTTATCTAAAAAGTATATCTATTTCTTAGTTTGTATCTATATTTTAACACCCTGAATCATTAAAGTATACTGCAGGATTTTGCAAACTTTTTGCAAAAAGTTATGTCAAGAAATTAATATTGTTTAGTATTTCCAATAGATTATTCCTTAGTTCTGGATTAATTAAAACAGTTGCTCCAATTGTTAATAATGCTAAAACTATTAAAAGTATTAATAATTCAATAATCTTTCCTACTGAATCTGCAATAAAATTTAATACTTTTATTCCTGTACTTGTTTTCTTTTCAAAAACAATAGTATTTTTATCTTTATCTAAATTGAGATTCTTATATAATCTCTCTTTTTCTATATTTTCATTTTTCTTTTCTACTGCTTTATCATATATGGATTTTGGTTTATTTTTTCTTAACATCTTCTTTATCTCTTTTCTTTTTAAATATATTTAACAAGCCTTTTTTATCTTTTATTTCTTCAATAGTGGTATTTAATAAATAATCTTTTAATACTTTTTCATAAAAACTTTTATTACCTATAATAAATGGTTCTGGAACAAATTCACTAAATGAAGCTCTTTCTTTCCAAAACTTTCCTAAGCTTTCTTTAAAGTTTTCTTTATCTTCATTTCTAACAAAATTAAACATTAAATACGAATTAATATCTTCGCCTATAATCATAAATGTTTCAATTAGTTTGTTTATTTCCCACGCCTTATTTCCTGAAACAATTATTTTTAAATCTCTCGTTAAAAATGAAGATATTTCCTCTTTACTCATTTCATCAAAATTGCCAAAATCAAACACATAAAATTCATATTCAAATTTTAATATATCTGCCAAATTTTCTGGTCTTTGATATAAGTCTATTCCTTTATATGTAATCTTTCTTAATACCTCATTATAAATGGTAGGAATTGATTCATCTTCAACTAAGCTATATATAGAATTATGCTGATTATTTTCTATATAACAAGCTGTAACATTAGTTAATTCTGATAAATATTTGACTATATTTATTGCAACTGTTGTAGCTCCAATATGACGTTCTGTTCCTGCTATTCCAATTGTAATAGTTTGTTTTACTCTTTTTATATTTTCTTTAACTACTTTTGTTGTTTTATTTATTACTAACATATTGTCATTAATTTTATATTTCATTGCATTACCAAAAGTCATTCCTTCAATCGAAAAAGCTTTTTCAATTTCATCTGCAAATATTACATCATTTTTAGCTGTAATAATATTATAAATCCCTAAATTGAATAATCTTCCTAATAAAACATTTCCTTCTTTATAGCCTTCAGCTAAAATGATAATTCTAACATTATACATTCTTCTTATCAATTCTATTGAGCTTGTAATTTCATCTTCTGATGTAGAAGTTGTTATTGCTTGTAAATCTATAATTAAATAATCAACTCCATTCAAATTTCTAAGTTCCGTTTCTAAGAACTTTTTTAAGTTATATTCATTTATGAATCTCATTACTAAGTTAATTCTATGTTCTTTGCAATATTCTTCTATAATTGCTCTTGGCTCTTTTGAAATATAAATATATTTCTTATATAATCTATCATTCTCCATTGTTACAGCTCCTTTTATTATTCTTCTTGAAAGTCTTGATTATCTTGTTCCTCTTCACTATACAAAACAATTTCTCCTGTATCTAATTGAATTATATCTGTATTTTCATAGTGTATTGTGCTTTGATCGTCTGTTTTATTAGTTATAGTATTATCGTTTTCCTCTACTAAACCTTTTAATCTATCCATAAAATCATCTACACTTGTATTTTGAACATTTTCTTGTTGTGATGATGTTGAATCTTTTATTTTAGTATAACTTTCTGTATTTCTATCTTTCATATTTAGAATAATTGCTATTCCAATTACAAATAGTAAAACTATACTTAATATTATTAATTGTTTTTTTAATTCTTGTTTTTCTTTCATTTCTTACTCCTTATCCTTTATTTTGTGAACTCCCAAATAGATATGGAAACGGATTAACAGCACTACTACTTGAATTAGTTCCTAATCTAACTTCAAAATGAAGATGGTTTCCTGTACTGTTGCCTGTACTCCCCATTGTTCCTAATACTCTACCTTGCTCAACTTCATCTCCTACTGCAACTTGAATTGAGCCTTGTATCATATGTCCGTATAGAGTATAAAAGATAGAACCATCATCTGCTGTATGTTGTAGCACTACATAATTTCCATATCCTGTCGAACCTGGATTTGCAACTACCACTTTTCCTGGAAGAGAAGCACATATTTTTGGACTTGCTTTTGATATACATACAAGATCTATTCCTGTGTGAGCTTTTGTTTGTGTTACTCCATTTACAGTTATTGTTCTGCTAGGAGAGAATTTTGATGTTATTACATCTTTTGTACTATTCCACGCTTCAAATGGCATATTGAATTTTGCTCCTATATACTTATATGTATCTCGTACCACTTCTGTTGAACTTCCTGATGAAACAGAGCTACTTGAACTCTCATCATCAGAATTAGCATTTGAGGAACTAAATACTCCTATTAATCCAAATATTCCAATAAATATAATTAATACACCTATACAAATACCAATTATTATTAGTTTTACTTTTATTGATAAAAAACTAAATACTGTTTCTGTTAAATCTTTTGCCTTGTTATCTGACATTTATCTTCCACCACCAATTAAATATTCCTTTTCCCATTCTAATGCTTTTACATTTATTAAAGTATGTCCGTGAACCTATGAAAAACAATCCACGTCCGTTTATCTTTTTGGCTTAATATAGCCTTTTCTTCTTGATTTAAGTTATATAAATTCACAACTTCTTCTAAATCTTTTCCATCAATTCCGAAAAAGAATTTGTATGTAGAATTATCTAGGAAAGCTTGTCCATACATACGAACTTCTGGTGCTAAAAAGTCTACTAAACTTTGAGTAATAACCATAAGTCCACATTCGTATTTTCTTGCACGCTTACAAAAATTTCTCAAAAATTCAATTGTTTGTGGTACTTTTCTATCTACCAATAAATAGGCTTCATCACAAACAACGTAACATCTTTCTTCACGATTCCTAAATGCTTGATCCTGGCAATATCTTAAAATATTAAAATATTGACATCTTTTTACTTTTTCAGAAGCTCCTTGCAAACTGTAAACGTCTAAGCATACAAAACTACTATCTAAATCTAATGAAGTATATCCATTAAATATTTCTCCGTGATGACCAATTGAAAGTTCTCTTACTAC
Organism: uncultured Clostridia bacterium; assembly: GCA_948585895.1. GTDB lineage: Bacteria > Bacillota > Clostridia > TANB77 > CAG-508 > CAG-269. The sequence continues at coordinate 15,373 of CAPBNZ010000022.1, forward strand.
TGCTCTTATTTCTTCTATTTCTTTCTTATGTTCTGTATTTGCCTTAACTTTTTCTATCAGCAAATTATAAAGGTCTTGCATAATTGGAAATTCTTTTGAAGTCATATTTGTAATATCTGTATCATAAGTAATACCATAAGTTTTATATAATTCTTCTAATATCTCCATTAGTAAACTCATTTGTAAAGATGTTATTTCAGGATAATATAATTTAAAAAATGTACTTAGAAAATCTAAGTGTAATCCTAAGGCTGATTTACTTGAAGTGTATTCTCCATTTTCATCATCTTCAAATGTTGTTGTTTCAGGAAGTGGATTTACTTGTAAAGGATTAATTCTACCCACATTATTTCCAGTTCCACCACTACAATCAATCCATTTCCCACCTAATAACTTACACATTGGACGCATTTCAGATTCAGGATCTATTACAAAAATTTTACTTCCATTCAACCACTCATTAAGCATTATTTTTTTTGCAAGAAATGATTTACCAGAACCACTAGAACCTTCTATAACAATGTTTGAATTTGTTCTATCATTTCCCTTAAAAAATGGGGAAAAAGCAATCATTCTTCCATCTTCATCAGTTCCTAAATAGTAACCTTCGACATCTACTAACCCACTTCCAGAAAAGGGTAATCCTAAGAATAGAGCTTCCAGGCTCATTGTTTTATTAGATATTTTACTAATATCTTCATAGTATGTATCATAAGGAGAACTTTGTCTTAATGCTTTGTCTTGAATAAATGCAGGTACTCTAGCTTTTAATCCCATTCCTGCTATTTTGTTTCTTACTGTTCTACAATTTTCATTAAAATTATTATCTGTTTCTCCTATTGTATTAGATACAAAAGATACATTAACGTATGGGATATTATCGACAGTTATATCTTTTATGATTTTTTCAGCAGATTTTATTTTAAATTCAGCTTGTGTTTTCAATGCTTCATTGCTTGTGGTATTGAAAATATTTTTATCTGTTGTTAAACCTTTTGACACTCCCTCAACATATTCTTGTACGTTCTCTATCGGTGTAATTACAAGGCTTACAGTAGTATTTGGTATATCTTTTAAATTCAATAACCAACCAACATTTACTGCAGATGGATAAGAACTTACATATTGCAATTTGTGTTGATACTCTCCTAATTGCACTTTATTATGTTTTAATTCAATACCTTGTGGAGTTATAAGTGCTAATAACTCCTGATTAATAGGCATTGTTTCTATTTCTTTTGTTTTCATTTGTAACTCTCTTTCCATTAGCGTAACGCTAATATATTTTTATCATTCGTAATTTTTTGTTAAATTTTAACTTGTAATGGACTTTCTAAATAATTTTGATCTTCTATATAAGCTATATCTGGATTATTGTAACTATTTATTAATTGAATAATCAGTCTTTCATCTAAAACTTCTGTCTTATATCCACTATTAGTTAATTTCATTCGTATTTCATTTATTCTTTTAACCAGTTCCTGCTCTACATATTCATCATTTTCAGCCCAAATCATTAAGTATATTTCGCTTTCTAATGCTTTTCCTGTTGTAGATAACACCCCAAAACTTCTACTTCTTTTATCCAATAGTGAAAATTTAAGAGCTTCTTTTTCCTTTTCCATTAGACTTGCTTGAAAATCTTGATTTTTTCTTAAATCTATTGGTCTGTTTGTAAAATAAAGTTTTAATGGTTTTAATTCACTTGCAAAATTTCTTGTTATACTTCGTCCGTGTGCAACTTGCTCTTCTTTTGACATTAGCTTACAGTTTTTTGGATATATTCTTAAATAGCATAGAACTTTATTATCAATCGTATATAAGAAATTACCTTGCACATCTTTTATATTTAAAAATAAGTTAGCTGAAGTTTTTATATTATTGTTTTTCTTTTTTCTTTTTAAAAGATCTAATATCATTATTGTTCCTCCTTGACTACATAATTAAATATCCTTTGTCTTTGATAAAACTTAATCATATTGTTTATTAATTCTGCTATACAGGTGTTATACTTGTCTTTCATAACAGAGATAAATGTAGCACCTGTTATTAGAATCCATATTCCTAATGCAATTAAATAATTGTTAAATAGTGCATTAAAAATCAATGCTATAAAGACTGCTATTACTCCTGCTATTGCTGTTGTTATCATTTCTTTAATTCCAATACCATTTATAATCTCAACCCTTATTTTTACATTAGCAGGCATATTTATTTGAAATCTACTCTCATCTTCCATATCTTTTGTGTTCCTTTCTACCTTTTTAAAAAGGTAACTATTATATTTCTTCATCTAATTCTTCTTGTAATTCTTCATTATCAACCATTCCTAAGTAATACATATCTTTATGACCATTATAAAAATAGTCGCTTAACTCTTCTAATGAAATTGTACCTTTTTCTAATTCATTAAATATATTTTCTACTTGTTCATCATTTTCAAGTTTTGATAATTCTAATCTAAATGTTTTATTTCTTTCTATAAAACCAGACATACTTGTATTTTTGGCTTTTGGATATGTTGCAATTGATAGTGTCTTAATATGTGAATAAACATTTTTCCAATCTTCAATTTGTATATCTGTTCCATCAGGCATTTTTGACTTTTTTACTATTTTCATCTCAAAATCCTCCTAATTTGCAACGTGTTTATATTGAGATTCACAACCACTACTTATCCACGGATTAAGTATTAGCTCTTTAAATTCATCATCATTGTGTATACTTCCTTTTAAGGCAGGTGGGATAAGTAGTCCTACACTTTTATTATCGTGCTTAGTCCAATACATATAATATTTTTCTTCTGCAACTCCTCCACTTGTTATTCCTTGACATTCATCATACGCTTTAAACACATCAACATCTTTCTTCCAAGAGTTCATAAAACTACCAAAATTTATTTTTTTAACATCTGTTTTTACATACAACTCTCCATCTATCGAAATAGTCCATCTTCCTTTTTTATCTTTAGCTTCTTTTTCTAGTGTTCCATCTGTTACTGATACTTGAATACTTGAAAAATCTCCTATTGCGTCTGCTGACTGAACGTATGGAAAATAAGTTAATACTAGATTTTTTGTGGTACTAATTGTTAATATAAGAATCAATGCTATTAATCCATTTTTTATCCTGGTTAAATATCTTCTATATTCCATATCATCTCCAGTTAGAATTTTATAAACTGCAACTGCAATCATTAGTACACAAGCAAAACCTGCTAAATATCCTAAATAATTTACTATGTGATATATTCTACTCATTTTGTCCTCCGTATTTTTATAATTTATCTTTCGATTGACGATTCTTCATATTCTTTTATTTTTCGTTTATATCTTGATATTTCTTGATTTCTAAAATCCTTTTCTGATTGAATATGAATCACTTTCTTTACTAAACCTTTTCTATAATTTTCTTCCTCTTCTTGATATTCTTTAATCAATTCATTTCTCACTTTTATTTGTTCTTTCGTATTTTCTAATACTTCCGTTAAATTTTGTACTGAATAAACTTGTTCTTTATCTAATGTAATTTGAATTATTGTTACACTTAAATCTTGTATATGTTTTTTCACTAATTCAATTGCTTTTCTTGTATTGAAACCATATACATAACTACAACATTCGTCATAATCATATTTACTAGAAGCTATTATTCCTTTTTCTATTAATTGTTTTGTTTCATATAATTGATTGCAAATCTTATACAAATCAATTTCTTTTGTTGTTTTTACTAATCTTCCTTTGTTATCCAAATAAGTTAATGTATAGGCTTCATTAGGGTGTAATATATTATCTAAATTTTTTCGTATATAAATCATTTTTATCTACCTTTACTAACAATATTTTTAAAACTGCTTACTGTTCTTGTAGCTGTTGAAACTTTTGAACCAAGACTTGAATTTCCTCCTGATGTTTCCATAAACTCTCTTAACAAATGTGGCGTTCTATTTGCTATCATTACAGTAGATAATGACAAAATAATATGTGCATTATTCATAAGTAAAATTGCAAATTGTAATAATGTTAGTTGTACTATTACTGTAAAAGCATTTGATATGAACTTTTTCACATATCCATTGAACGCTCCTCCATCAGAATTAAGAAGTCCAATACAAGCTACTGGAATCGCTAAACGTAATATAAACATTTCAATACCTCTTGTTAGAGTTTGGAAATATATTAGAACCATATAAATCGCTATTATTAAATAGAAAAATGCTCCTAATATATTCCAAGCCACATTTCCAACTGTTACACCCATTGTTTGAAAATTCCCTAACATTCCTATAAAAATAGATTGATATAAGTCATAACAAATCCAAGCAAATTGCGTATATATAAATCCAAAACAAATCATTATTATTAATGCTTTAACAAAACCTATAACAACTGTCATTGGACTTACTTCTGGATCTCCATTTGACCAAGCCATATAAACTTCAATCATTTTTTTTACAAAAAACATTATTAATACTGCAATTGCAAAAGTATAAACTGCATTATAAAGTCCTGAAATACTAAAATTTGAAAGTCCTCTAAAATTTATTTCTATAGCAAAGGCGTTCCAAAACATAACATCATAAACACCATTAAACCAATTGAAAATTGCCTGAGCTATATATCCAAATAGAAATGAAATTGCTGTTGCTATTAAAACACCTACTACCATATAAATTCCCTCCTATTTTATTTTGGTTCTATTACTATTTCTTCGTCCTCTTCAACTGTTTCTTCTTCAATATTTTCTTTACTCTCTTCTTGTTTTATAAACTCATCAGATAATTGTTTTAATTTTTCAAATTCCTTTTCTGTTTCTTTTTTATCTATATTTTTATATTTATTAATCTCATTAA
>CAPBNZ010000022.1:20235-22591 GCA_948585895.1 uncultured Clostridia bacterium
ATGTTTCTTTATTCTTTTTTATCTCTAAAAAAGAATTAGATTTCTTGATATTTTCTTGTATCTTGTCAATATGATGTACTTTGCAAAATTCTCTTTCATATTTTTGATATTTTTTTGCTAGTTCCTTATGCAATTCTGGTTCATTTTGACTTGCAACAACTTTTTGATTTAATTCCTTTAGCTCTTTTACCATAGAATTTTCTTTCCATTTATCATATAAACAAGTTAATGCAATTCCTGGTACTCCTGTAACCATTCCAATTAAAGCATAACGCTTTAAATACCCCCAAATTTTTTCTGTATCTTTTATACTTTGTCCTATCTCTTCTGAAAAGTTTTCTATAAGTGTTTTTTCTTCTTCCTCTGCTTGTTTTTTACGTTCTTCTAATTCTTTAATTTTCTTTTGTCTTTCTGTTGGATTCTTAACTTCTGGTTGCGTATTTTCATATAATTCTGGATTATTTTCTAAATCCATTTCATTTAATCTGCTTAATACTTCTTTTGAATCTTTATATTCTTTATCCGTTAAATCCAATTTTTCTTTTACTTCTAAATTCATTTTTTCAATTTGTTCTTTTTTATTCATTTTTCTTTACCTCCGTGAATTATGAGAAATATCTTCCCATTAGATTTACAATTGTTACTACTATTAAACCAACTACTATACAAACTAAAACTTTAATAATTCCTTTTTTGTGTATTTCTTGATCTCTTTCATCTCCTGATATAATCTTAAAAATGTGCCACAAAATAAATCCTACTCCCACAAATGGAATTATCCATTGTAATGTTCCTGTTAAATCCTTTACAAGTCTTAACATTCCTGTGCCAATTTTACTACTTTGTATTTCTCCTCCACCTGATACTTCTGTTACAATGTCAGCAAATACCGTATTACTTAATGACATTATGCCTAGTCCTAATGATGTTCCTAGTGTTAATAATTTTTCTTTAATTTTCATCTTTTGTTTTCCTCCTATAAATTTCCCTTTGGATATTCGATTGCCCCTTGTCTTTTCATAAAATTCAATCGTCTTTCCTCCAGTTCTCGCTCCTTCTTTTTTTGTTTAAGTTCCATTGTCTGCTTATCTATATCCCATAATTCAAGTGGTACTATTTCTCTAATAACTCTTGCGTCTTCTCTAAGTTGTCTTACTTTAATGTTCCAATTCTTATCTCCTAATCCTAAAAGTTTATTAAAAGTCCATTTACTTAAATCAGGAGAGTTAGTTATAGCAGGCTCTGTTCCAGCACACATAACTAGCAAATATGGTCTTTGTAATCTTAGAATCTCATCTGTTGTTAGTAATGCCCTTGAAATTAAATTCATAGAATTACTTCCACTATTATCAGATTTTTTATCACTACTCTCCGACCAACTTGTTGTAGTATAAGTGCCAATACGTTTTGAAATTCGCTCTGCAGTTGTTTCTGATGATGTTTTCAAGTAATTAAGTACGAAACAGTTATCAATTATATTTTGAGCTACATTATCTCCATATTTTTCATTCAATTGGCTAAAACTCTGAATAAATAAGTTAAATTTAATTCCGTCTTCCGTCCGTCCGAACTGTTAAAAATCCGTCCGAAAATTAGGTATTGCTGAAAAGTTACCTTAACCAAATTCGTCTAATATAAAATTAGTACGAATTTTTAAGCGACCACCCCTCTCATCAGCCATTTCTACAAGCTTTGTATATACTTGATTAACAAATAAACTACATAAGCCATAGAAGGTTGTTTTTTCATCTGGTAAAATCATAAAAAGTGCTGTTTTTTCTTCATTAAATTTATTTATATCTATCTCATTTTCACTAATCATACTTGCTACATAACTATCCATAAAAATATTTAATGTAGAAAGTGCTGATGTGTAAAATGACGCTCTTGTTTTGCTCGCTGCCATTTGAGCAGGTGCAAAACTTGCAATTGCAGGGTGTGTATTATCAATTTCTTTTAAAAAGTCTAAATATGTATCAATTAATGTTGTCTTATCTTCTTGCTCTTTACACATTTCTGCAATGAAATGATATACATTAGGAAGATTTTGAAGTTTTGGATTATCTATATTTTCCATTATGACAGCCATTATAGTCGCTCTTATTACAGCCTTTTCCCCGTTGTTCCAAATAGCTTCGCCATTTCCTTTTACATCTCCAACTAAACTTTGCACTATATCACTTGCATAATTCTCTGCTTTTGGTGTATTTTTCTGTTTTATAGCTTCAATTACTGGTTGCAAAAAGTTGTATTTAGAACTCTTTAATGGTGTTTTAAAATCAAGTGTTAATACGTTATATCCTAACCTTTTTAATTCCACACAAGTGTATTCAAACAGCTCCCCGTTTTGGATCAC
>CAPBNZ010000022.1:22620-25030 GCA_948585895.1 uncultured Clostridia bacterium
TCTCCTGCTAATGCTGTATTATTTATACTTTGAAGAACTAAGCTTCTTGTTTTTCCTGATCTCGTTGCTCCTATTGTTAATGAATGTAAATCATCATTTATAAAAAATACATCTTCAACTTTTCTTACTTTTATTGAAGGAAGTTTTAAATACTTTGTTGTCTTAGGTAGTTTTATATGTTTTATATATGGCTTTATAATTTTTCTATCCTTTTTTCCTACAACTAAACCACCTTTAGAAAAGATAGGTTTTCTTAATTCTTCTGGTAATGGTTCTACATCTAAACTAATTTTTACTGATTCATCATTTTCAGATTTTTTTATTATTTCCTTATCATCAATTGACCTTTTTAATAATTCTTGTATTGTAGGATTTTCAGGATCTATTGTGTTTGTTCCAAATGTTTTATTAAAATTCTTTTTATCCAACCACCACACAGAGCCGTGTTGTGTCTGCTTTCCACCTACTGGAACAGGAATCTCAATATTGTCCGTTACTTTATATGTTTTGCTATGATAATCTTTTGTTCTGAAGAATTTGAAAACTGAAAATGTAGCAAATAACATAAAACTTATAATGGTTAATACAAAAATTTGAATACTTTCTTTAGAACTTACAACTGTTTCTAAAACTCTAAAAACATTTATTTTTAAAATTTCTTCTGGCTGTTTTAAAAATATTTGCATTAAGCAAAAGGTAATTAAACTTGATAAAAATATACTAATGAGAAATGCAAATATCATTCCTATTATTTTTAAACTTAATCTTTTGTTCATTATTATTTTTCTCCTCTTTTGTATGGTTTATCTAAATAACTTTAAATACTGCAACCTTTCTATTTGAATATTGACAAACTCTTTTACCTATCGTTTTAACTTTTCCTTGTTTCACTAACTCCGTTAATCTAGGAGAAACAAAATTTCTTTCTGTACTTGGAATTAGTTTCAATTTATGTAATTCAACTGCTATTTCTTTAGCTGTCATTCCTTCTGGATTGTTTTTTAATATGTAAATGATTTGATCATAGCGAACTGGTTGCTTTGGTATTATTTTTTGATAGCTTTCACGCCTTGTTTCATCAGTTATCATTTTTTTCCCCTTTCAATTTTTAAAAATTGTAATTACAACTACTCCTGGTAATCCTAAAAATGCTGTAATTATTATTGAAATCCAATTTATTTGTACTGGAATTTCTATAAGCTTTAATACATACAATGCAATCAAGCCTAAAGTTGCATTAATTACTACTTGAATAAAAGTCTTATATGAATAGCCAAATATTCTTAATAAAAATCCATAAACAAGTAGTGAAATTATAAAAATTAAAATATTAATCATTTTTATTCCTTTTGCAAATTGTTATTAAAATTGATATTAATGTTTATTGTGGAACATTTTGTATTAATTATCTGTACTATATAGATAAAATAAGAGATTGCAGGTTTTAAAAATTGTATTTTTGTATCAATTGTCTGTACTTTTTCTTTAAAAAAAATACAATTCATCTTTCTAATCCCCAATCTATATTTCCTTTCATTCTATTTTTTAAGTATATTTCTTTCTTAGCTTGCTTAGATAAATTGCTACTATTCTTTAATCTATTGTAATAAGCATTAAGTGATATGTTTTCTTCTGATAGCATTTGAAATATATCATTTATCATCTTTCTAGCATTTTGACTTTCAAATCGTTTTAAATATATATCTTCATTTGCCTTCTTTATTCCTTGTTTTTCTGCATATTTAATTCTATTATCTATCCACTCTTGTTTCCTTCTAATATATTCTTCAAAACTAACTTCTTTTACAAATTGCATTATCTGATTTCCTATCTTGTTAAACATTTCGCTTTCTGCTCTTCTTCTTATTTTTTCATAGTCCTTTTTATTATCAATATCAGCAATAATTCTTGAAACATTTATTGATGTTTGTATGTATTCATCAAATTCATTTTTGCAATCTTCTGAAGTATTTAGAATAAGTTTAGATAGTTCATCTATATACATCTTTACTTCTGGTATTTGATATTTGTATTTATAACCATTTTCAAAATTATTAGATATACTTTTTAACTCTGCTATTTTATTAAGAATAATATCGAAATTTTGCTCTTTGAATTTATTTGATATTATTGGTATTCCAAAAATATCTGGCATTATTTCTTTAAGTTTGTTTTCTATGTCTATATGTTCTTTATTCTTTTGAGCTATATAATTTTCTAACTCACTTTTACTATCAAATACTTTTAAATTTGAGAAATTTGCTAAAAACTCTGCTGTGTCTAAAAAAGAATTTTGCCTATAAAGTATTGATTGTTCTCCACAATTTTTAAATTCAAATCTGTCTACCTCTATTTTCTTTATTTCTGTAAAATTATTAGGTTCTTCTATATCACAAATATAAATATGATG
>CAPBNZ010000022.1:25050-25268 GCA_948585895.1 uncultured Clostridia bacterium
TTATTATTTTTTCTTCATTATCTGTATCTACAATTCTTAATTGCATATCTGGATTCTTATAAAATTCTTTTAGTGTATCTTTATATTTTTGCAATTCCTCATTTGTTAAATTTGCTATTTGTTTTTTAGAAACATTTTTAATATCATATAAACTTTTTAATTTTAGTTTAAATATACTTTTTGATAATGCTTTTCTAATCTTTTTATATCTAACAAAT
>CAPBNZ010000023.1 GCA_948585895.1 uncultured Clostridia bacterium
TCTTCTACTTCGATTCCATGTACGCTACAAGCTTCTTCCAATGTCTCCATCTGAGATGCTGGGCATCCTAAACAATGCATCCCTGCTTCTAATAAAATCTCTGCCTTTTCAGGTGCTTTTTCTAAAATTTCTCCTATTTTTGTATCTTTATTAAATTCCATTTATCTTACCTCCTTTTTATTTTGTTATTGATTTATTTAATATGTCTAATTGAAATTTTATCATATTTTTAAAAAAAAGTATAGACAAATTAAAAAAAATATTGTATTATGGTAAAAATTGGAAAGGTGGTGACAACATTTCTAAATTAATTAACTTATTTTTTTCTACTTTTATTATCTATCTTTTTACTACTTTATATTCATTCTATACATTTTTTGATATCTTCTTTTTTCACAACAAACAAGGTTCTAAATTAGAAATCAAAAAAAATTCATTCTAAAGGAGGTTTTTTCTTATCTTTAAAAATTCAAAAAAAATTGTGTTTATGTTTCTATTTGTGCTTATCTTTAGTTATTTCTCTTTTTTACTCTTTTATCCTATTTTTAATGCTAAAGAAATTATTATTTCTTATGGATTTCACCCTTTTGATATTTGTTCCCAAAATTTACAACTATGGAATCTAATAAAAATCATATATATTATATGTTTTCTATTTTCTAATCTTATTTATAGTCATTTTATTTATACTAGAATTTTAGTAAAATTCCCTCTTTTTAAACCTAAAAATTCTCCCAATAATTTATCTTTTTTTCTTCCGACAACAAGACAAACTTTAGCTTTACTAATTGGTGAAGACCTCTCACATAATAAAATTTATATTCCTGAAACAGGTCTTTATCAAAATTTCCTGATTACTGGCACGATAGGTTCTGGTAAAACTTCTAGTGCTATGTATCCTTTTGTTAAACAATTAATAGAATTTAATTTTATTAATCCAAAAAAGAAGATAGGTATGCTTATTTTAGATGTAAAAGGCAATTTCTATCAGCAAGTAAAAAAATATGTAAAAGAATACCAACTTGAAAAAGATTTAATTGTTATAGAATTAAAATCTAATATTTTTTATAATCCTCTACATAAACCAAATCTAAAACCACAAGTATTAGCTAATCGCCTAAAAAGTATTCTACTTCTTTTTTCTGAAAATAATACAGAATCCTATTGGCTTGATAAAGCTAACCACTGATGATTTATTCAGATAAAATATTATTAATTGCATTTTTTTGTGCAATTCCATATATTTTATATGTATAGAGTTTTAATAGTTTTGCAATTATCCTTTCTTTCCAATTTAATTCTTTTTTGATTTCTTTTAATACTACATTTCTTTTCATAATTAAACCTCTTTTCTTTTTTCATTTGACTTTTTCACTCAAAGAGGCTATACTTAAACTATACACCTCTTTTGAGTGTGTTGCATAGAATTGAGATAGTCAAGTTTAGTCGCTGAGCTATCTCTTTTCTTTTTTCATACTGATAGTATCACTTATTTCATTTAATGTCAATATTTTTGTCACTTATTATAACTATTAGTACAACATTTTAATATCTGTTCAGCATAACCTCTTATATTTTTTTAGAAGCTTCTGACGTATAAATATAATTGATTAAGTTGCATAGGGGCAACTTTTTATGAAAGTAGCTTTTTCTTTTACGAAAATAATAAATCTTAGTATAACTGATAGTTTATTTTATGTTTATAAAAAAATGACACTTTTTATAGTGTCATGGTATAACTTTATATAATTCTTCTATATCTACTTTTAATGCTGTAGCTATTTGAATTATTGTAGAAAGTTTAGGGTCACGTTCTTGTCTCTCTATTTTGCTTAAATGTCCTTTACTGATTCCTGATAAATTTGCTAAGGTTTCAAGTGTCATATTCTTTTCTAATCGCACTTTCTTAAGTAATATTTCTATTTTCATAAAATCACCTTGTCTTTAGTATGCTCATTTTTTTGTATATCATGTATTTTGTTGCATTTGGGCAACTTTATGAAATTTATTATATTTCCACTATAGTAAACATTTTATATGCAAAAAAGAAAAGAAGTCTTTCGACCTCTTCTCCAGAAATTTAACGTTAATTCATTAAATAGAATTAATATATTTATTATAGCATGTATTTTATTATTTGTTTGTTGTAATTTGTCGAAAAAATAAAAGAACTATTTCTAGTTCTCTTGCTGTTCTTTCTTTTTTCTTAACATAGCATTAACATTTATTGCTGGCAAAATCAATGGTGCTACATTTGCTGACGCTGTATATGTTGATACTATCGCTCTTAAATATGGATACATTATTGCTATTGCATTTGCTTCATATTTTGAAATATCATCTTCTCCAACTAATTCAAATGCCCCCATAATCTCTACATTCATCCAAAATGGCGCATCTTCTATTCCTTTAAATGCTTCTACTGATAATGTTATATTCATTTTATTTTTTTCTTGGTTAATTTCTGTTTTATTTTTGATATCAAAACCTAATTTCCAATTATTTTTTTCATTTGTTATGGTATTAGTTTGAAATTCAACTTTATTTACTATATAATTAATAAATTTTAAGCTGCTAACGCTAGATTTTCCTTCCATTCTTCATTCTCACTTTCTATTCCTAATTCTTCTATTTCTAAAAAATACTGATTGTCGATATATAAGACTCTATGAATATTTGTATTTCCAATGCATTTATTGCAGATTCGATAATTTCATCTGGAGTATTTTTTATCTTTTCTAATAGCTTTTCTAATAGCTCTACATTGTTTTTCATTTTCGTATTCCTCCCTGTTTTCTTTTATTATATCGAAATTTTGCTTAATATCGCATTCTTCTAAATCTATATTTTCTATTTTTTCGATTACATCTTGATTTTTTACACATATCTGTTTTTGTATACATGGTAAAAAATTTCCTTCCACGCCTTTTTTACCTTTTTTATAAATATCTTTTGGATAATTCGCTATTAATATGTCAAACATAGAAATGTATTTTTCACCAGTTTCCCTTTCAATTTCCTCTATTAATCTTATGATTTCAATGTCTTTCCCTTTTTTTATACTTTCTATTCTTTTTGGGAATCTGCTTTTAATTTCTTCTACAATTTTTAAATAATATTTATATCCAACTGGGTCGTTTAAATCTAATAATTCAAATCTGTTCCAGTCTAATACGGCTTTTATTATCGCACACTTCTTTGTATATTCTGTATACAAAATATCGCTGTTTTCTAAAAAATATATTATTCCCCATTCTATTGCATAATATATATTTTCGTAAAAATATACACCTTTCCCTAGCCAATTTCCTATTTGTGAATTTTTAAATCCCTCTATGAGTATGCTATTCGCTCTTTCTTTGCTAGTTCCATGATAACATTCTATTTTTGTATTTTCATTCATTGCTACTCCTAGTATATTATATTCTTTGTATTTTAGAATAGTTTATACCAAAATATGTTAAAATGCAAGAATTTCTCATCGACTTTTTTCAACACTTTTTTCATTTATATTATACAATAATATTATTACTAAATTGTAATAGAAATATTAAGTTTCTATTACATTATATCACACTTTTAAATTTATGTAAATACATCCTTTTTTCTTAGAATATTTAGCCAAAAAATCGGCTTGTGAGAATTCATTTTAAGCCGCTTTTATTGGTGTTACATAGTTATATAGTTTGATTTTTAGCTATTTTTTGAGATTTTCCGAAAATATTCATTTTTTGAAAAAAAGTATTGACTCATACCGTACGGCATGTTATAATAAGTACAGAAAGTGAGGTGATTACTCATGAAAATGAAAACAAAATTAGTAAAAGCTTTACTAAATACTAAGTTAGCCGCAAAACTAATAGATAAGTATTTAGCAAAGCAATCCATAATCGACATAGCTGACAGCTTTAAGTTCGATTAAATCTTGAGAGGATTACTCCTCTCTTGATTACAAATAGTATACATGATACTAGAAAAAAAATCAAGGAGGAATCTTTATGAAAGAAAAAAAGCAAGCATATAAAACTAAATATCAAAAAGAGCATTTAAAAAGAATTTATGTAGATGTAAAAAAAGATTTTGGGGAAGATTTTGACAAGAAATTAAATGAGTACAACCTGAATAGGGCAGATATTATAATTCCAGCTATGGAAGAATTTATGAAAAATCCCAAAAAATTCAAAAAAAGTACTTGACTTCTACCGTACGGTATGTTATAATATATTTAAGTCAAGAGAAAGAGGGTTTTAAAATGTTATATTTTAGATTTGATAATAGTAAAGAAGATTTTAAAGGAAATAAACACAAATCTGTACTTTTTGGAGAAGCAGCAGAAGAAATGGCAACTTTAAGATTTGAAGATGGTTCAGCTAATTCTTACTATCAAAGTCAATACGATGAACTTCAAGAAAAATTATTTGATGAATTATCAGAAGAAGAATATGATGTAAAATTCTCTGAATTATTAAAAGAATATATAGAAGATGAATGGACCTTAAGTGGTTGCTCTTGTTTTTCACTATCTAAAGAAGGTCTTGAAGAAGCTAAAAATTATGGGCATATCTATGATAGAGAAATTATAACAATATTTAATGGGGAATTTGTTGATTGTGGGCATGATGGTGAATGTGTTGCAAAATGTAACGAGATAAAATTTCAAGGAAATTCAAAAAAATTTGTTGATATTTTATTTGATATAGACTTAGAAGATGAGGAAAAAATAAATAAAATTATGGAATTGGTAAAATAATATGAGTAGAAAACCTTTAGATTTAAAAAATAAAAGATTTGGAAAATTAGTTGCAATCCGCCGAGAAGTTAACGAAAAAGGTATTTCTCGGTTGGGTCTGCAAATGTGACTGCGAAAAAGAAAAATGGGTTGAAACAAGTCGTCTTACAAAAGGGATTACGAAAAGTTGTGGTTGTATTTGCACAGACATAATTGAAAAAGTTAGAAAAAGATTTCAAAAAGAAAATATGCTAGAAGGCACTTCATTAAAAGGTATTGCAAGAAATTTAAATAAAAATAATAAATCGGGAACAAAAGGGGTATGTTATTCTCCTGCTGTTAAAAAATATATAGCATACCTCACTTTTAAAGGTAAGAAAATAACAAAAAGATTTGATACTGAAGACGAAGCTATTAAATGTAGAAAAGAACTTGAAGAGAAATACTTTAAGCCAATTCTGAATAAGTATAAAAAGCTAAACTAGAATAATCTAGTCTAGCTCTATTTTTATAATTTAGTACAGTAGTTTAAGCAAATCCAACCACTTGCTGTATATCCCCAGTTGCCACTTACTCTTGTTACTGTGCATACTACTCCACGCTTATATCCGTTTGTATAGTAGTTTCCTAGCTTGCCATTTTGACTTCTAGCATTAGCTGTTAATTGTTTATAATTTTTAGCTTTATATCTTGTTCCAGCTCCGTATCTTACATTTAGTACGCTAGCATTAACTTTGTAATTTCCTGTTCTATATTTTTTGTAAGCAACTGTCTGGTATTTCCCAACAGTTGCAATTCTATTTGTATGTGCTAAACATATCCAACCCTGATTTGTTTTGCCCCAACCATTATTTTCTACTAAAATAGTTACTACCGTGTTTTTATTATATCCACCTATTCTTCCATATCTCGTACTTGCTCCATTTCTAATATTTAATCCACTATCAGCTGTAATTCTGACTTGATAATTCACATTAGTTACACTATCTATATTAGCGTTTTTTATGACCGTTGTAGTTGTATTTTCTTTTATATCTGTTCTATCATTTTTAAAACAGAAAAACTTTTGATAATTGGCATAATTTCTAAAATTGTCTATACTTACATATACAGTGTTTCCTTTTACTTCTGCTTTTCCTCTACGGCTAGAAACATCAAATTTTTTATTATAAAGATAAGGGTCATATACTTTTATATAATCTCCTTCTATTCCTGTTAAAACAATGAAATGACCTCCATACGTAAATAATCCTTGATTGCAACTTGCTATTATGTAATGATTATCTTTTAGTTTTGCTATCGCATCATCTAGTTTATAACATTCACTATATCCAATATCGAATACGTCTGCTGTCCATTTAAAAGCACTCCAATAAGTCCCTTGATTTGCACTTCTATATCCATGTTGTATGTATAAATTTGCCATCACATCTGGAGTTATTGTTCCTTTTATGCTTGACACTATCATTGCTGAACCTGTTGGTCCACATCCACTAGAACCGATTGTTTGTGATAAATCACCTACAGAGCTGTACATTTTATTTGCCCATCTGTTATCTAGTTGTGAGTAGTATGTTAATCCAGCATAATCTCCTATATTTATATTTGGAGTTTTGTCAGAACCTTCATAAGCAACCAATCCTTGTTCCTCGAATCCCTCTGCTTCTGTTTCTTGAACTTCTACTGTTTGTTCATCTGTATCTGTTAATTCTGGTATTTCTTTCGTACTTTCATTTTCAGCAACTATATCTGTTACTGTATCTGTTATTTTCTCTACTACTTCTTTTTGCAAGTCTTTATCGTCAGAAAATGCAAATACTGTAAATAGTATTGCACACATCATAAATATTACTAATAATGTTATATTTTTAGTTTTCATTTTAATTTTTCCTCCAGTCTTATTTTTATTTTTTCTAGTTCCTTATTTATTTCTAAAATCCCATTTGTGCTTTGTTCACAACGTTTATCGTGTATTTGCAAAAAATCGGTTTGACTATCCATACTTTTTTGTAACAATTCTAAAGATTTTGCCGTATTTTTATTAGTGTTTTGTATTTCTTTTAAACATGTATTATTTTGTTCTAAGGTTTCTTTCATACTTTTTCTTGTTGTTTGCCAATCATATAAAAAAAGTCCCACTATTACTAGTGAAACTCCGAAATTGCTTAGCATTTCAAACATTTCTTCCATAATTCCCTCCATTTCTGCTACCATGTAGCTCCTTCTCTTTTAGTTGCTATTTCTAATTCTTCGCAGATTAACTTGAACATTACCTCATAGCCAGTATCGTTCGGATGTAGTCCGTCTGATAATAAACTATCAATTGTTATATTTTTTGAATTACAGTATTCTAAAAATTTTCTATATAAACTTATATTTATAAGATTATTTTTTCTTGCTAGAGCTGTAATAGCATTATCAACATCTTCCATATGAAATTTTTGTGTACCATTTGTTTCATTTGCGATACTAGCAGGGATAGAGCTTACTAGTATTAGTTGTTTGTTTCTTGTATTTACTATGTAATCTATTAATTGTTGCATAGCTATAATATAATTACTATAAGTGTCATATGTTCTATCGTTTGTGCCTACCATACAGATTATTAAGTCGTCATCGTTTTCAATTAACTGCTCTATACATTTTTTATATATTCCATTTGCACCTGTATGTCCCATGTTCATCCATCTTCCTGCTGACATTCCTCTATTTCCCCAATTTACAACTGTTGAAGAAAATTTATTTTCTAAATAGTTTTTTAGTGAATTTGCCCAGCATTGTCCTGTTGTGTTTATTTTAAATTTTCTGCCGTCTTGTTCAGTATCTAATTCATCTACAATTAAGAAAGTTTCTCCATCTCCGTAACTCTCTGTAAAGCCTGTTCCTCCAACTCCGTGTGTAATGCTATCTCCGATTATTTTTATTTTTTTAATCTCTTTTAACACGATTTTTGATTGTATATCTTTTATATTTTGCACTCTCTGATTTAAGACTTCTACATCGTTTAATATTATATTGTCATTTAATTTTTCATAATATCTTTCGAATTTTGACATTTCTGCTTCTAATTCTATTTGTACTCTTTGTCTAGCATCGCCTTCTGCATATGAAGTATTTAAAACACAATAACAAAAATATGAATTTTCAGGAATACTAACTTTAGCTCCTGTCAATTTAGAAATATATTGACTGTTAGAGTCATAAAAAGCAATTATGGCATTATCTAGCAAAATTTGATTATTTGATGATGTTATATATGATACTGTTAAGTTTGTAGCATCTCCTGTATAAATTTTTTCAGACACTAAATATCGGTTAGGAGAAGAGATTAGTTCTCCTTGCGAATCTATTGTCATATATTCTTGTACATTTTGATAATTAAATTTATTTTTTCCTATTTTTAAAAAATTTGTTTTATTAGCATTTATTACTTTGTTTTTAATATTGCTTTCATCAACTGCGTTAGTTCCTACCACTGCCACGCTTCCGCCTGTCATTGCTTCCTTTACATCTTGTGCTAAGTCTGTCATTGTTATATTTGTATTTTTGTCTCTCTTTTCTGCTATTTTATCATCACAACCCTCTAATCTTTTTTTCAAGGTATCATAATCTCCTCTTGCTTCTAATACTTCCATGTTCGAGTTTCCTTTTTTCGAAGCATCTTCATAGCATTGTTCAATTGATTTTGCAATACTTTCCCTGACGTCTTTGCCATATATTGCATTTCTAATATTTTTTATTAATTCTGTTATATTCGCCATTATGTTGTACCTCCTCCTTCTTCTTTATTGTTATTTTCTAAAGCTTCTACCTTTGTTTTAAGTTCTTCAAAATCTTCTATTTTTACAAATTGCTGCTCTATATCTTGCAAATTACACTTATCTTGTAACTTTTGATTCACTTCTGTTTTGTGTGCATCAAAAGTATTTACTTTGACATATTCGTTCGGCATTGTAGATATAGTAGTATTTATATTTTGTACTTGATTGTCTAAGTTTTGTATGTTTTGTTTTGCTTCTACTACTCCCTCTGTTGTTGTTTTTATTGTTGTATTTAGCTGTTTTTCACTTTCTATCTGTTTTTGTGTAAATGACTTAAATGTAGCTCCTAAGGTCATCGTGCAACTAGATACACTATCTAAAGTTAAATGTAATTTACTCAACAAGAAGTATCTGTCTAAGCCGATGCGGTCTCGAAATAATTCTTACGTTATCACCAATTTTAAAGGCATCTATAGTTGCATCTAAATTGTGCAAATCTGCTGCACTAACTTCAACCGAAACTGTTTTGTTAATTACATTATCCAGATACGTTTTTCCTTTTTTTAATAGATTTTCTGCTAATGTTACGTCTTCAAAAATTACTGTCTTTTCTATTATCCCAAACAATGCTACTGCTGCATCATCTTGTATATAATCTAGTCCATTATTGATGTTTTTTATTGTTAAATATTCACCTGTTTTTTCGTCTTTTTTTCCGTAATGGAATTATTCTTGTTGCTACATTTTCCGTTTTTATATGCTGTGTGATGTTTAACTCATTTTTTCCAAATTCTATTATTTGATTTGATATATTTTCATATTCTGCTAAATAATCTATATATCTTGTAGCATCTTCATTTTGTCCTGTTTCAAAGTGTCCCCCTAATATGTCAATTAATTTATTGTTCATTTCTTCTTTTGTGTTAGGATAGTTGATATTAGCTCTTGTGATATAATTATTTGAATCTGTTACAGTACATCTTCTAACTTTAAATTGTTTTTTATTATCTACTTGTGTATTATGCTTGTTTATGTATTGTTTAAATAAATCTTCTACATCACCTTGAAATGAATAAGGTCTTATAATAGAATCATTAAAAAAAGAAAGCTCGCCTTCACATTCCACTTGCTTTCTATTATAAAAATCAATTGTTATAGAGTATGCTGTACCTCGAAATAATTCTCTCCTTATTGTTTTTTCATTAATTTTATCTACTTGAAATACCTTTATAATTGACTTTTTTTGTTCTACAAAATTATATAAATCGTTCTGAGTTGGTATTTTAAATGATAAAGTACCATTTTTTCCTGTCTCTAAATCTAGCACTGGAGACAGAACTACTCTATTTTCTAGTCTAACGTCATACAATATTTCATCATCACAAGTTATTTGATACATTATAGACTACCTCCTCTATATTCAATAGTAACTGTTCCATCTCCCACAAATTTCAGTTTATTTTCTCCTTCGCAGATTTCAATATCAGGTGAATAATTTACACCAGTCAACAAATTATATGTCTGACCATTAAAAATCAATATAAGTGGATTGTCACAAGAAATTTTAGGAATTACTCTTTTTCTTCTTCCGCATATTGTTACTTCTAGTTCTTTATTTACTGTCAAATCTTTTGTTTCGTTTATAATTCCATCTTCAAATGAAAAGGAATCCCATAACCAATCCTCGTTTGAGGAAGTTAAATCGTATTTGTATGGTTCAACATTACATTCGATAGTTATTGTTCCTATACTTTTATTACTTTTAAATTGATTTACCTCTGCTCTGCCATAATAATAAAAGCTCGAGTCTTCATCTAATATTATTTTGAACTTTTTACCATGCAAGTAATTAGCAATTTCACTCTTTTGATTTTTCCAAGTTTTGTATCTTTGTAACGTCACAAATGTAAAAGTTATTTTTCGATTTTTATATTTCACATCTCCTGTTAAACTTTGAGTAAAATCTAACTCACCGTCAGCTCCGTGGTATGTCGACTATATCCTTTTTGACCTCAGGGAAACTAATATCAGTGTGCGTGAGTATCAATTCCCATTTTTCAAAAGTATGAATATCACCGAATTTTACGCCTCTCATATCAGCTTCCCCTTTCTTCTTTATCTCTTGACCTTCTCAATTCCTCATTTATTCGTGGGGTATAGTATGCTATAATTGTTCCATCTTCTGTTACAATTTCTTTCTCCATAGATTCAGCAAATTGCGGAAAATATGTTAATAAAATATCTATTAACTTTTGTACTAGATACTCTAAACTGCTATTGCTATTTTCTGAAAAACTATTTCTTGAATATCTTTGTATTGATTCATCTTGTGATATTGAATATGCCATCGGCTCTTTATTTATATGCTCATTATTCCAGATTACATTTCCAGTCATAGTAGTTTTTACAGTTTCGGGTATTCTAGAAAAATCAAGACCCTCTGAAACTTTCTGTGCTAAATCCTTAGTAGTTTTATATAATAGAGGGGTACTCTGCTTTAATGTTCGAGACAACCCTTCAACCATATCAGGCATCCAGGTTTCATATTCGCGAAGTGGTCCTTCGTCAGGTCTAGAAAAATGCAAGAAACTTTTAATTTTATTTCCAATTCCAGCAACAGCATTCCCTATGTTGCCAGCCATCCCTGTTATACCATTAATCATTCCTTGTATCATATCTTTCCCCCACTCTAATGCTTTTTTTGGTAATTCTTTGACAGCATTCCAAATAGATTCTCCTATTTTTCCTGCCGCATTTCCAAGTTCTCCTAGCATTTGTTTTATTCCATCAATTATTGCTTTTACAATTTTAGGAGCTTCCTGTACAAGTCTTGATATAATTTGAGGCAGAGCCTGTACAATTGCCATAAATAATTTTACAGATCCTTGTATTAGAGCAGGTATCATAATTGGTAAAGCATCTATAAAAGCATCTATTACTATTGGAATAGCATCAATAAGGGGTGGTATAATCAGTGGCAGGGCTTCCACAATTGCTAAAAACAGCTGTATCGCTCCATCAATTAATGCTGGTATTAAAGTCGGTAGCATTTCTACAACAGCATTTACCAGAGCTATAAATCCTTCAATTAGAGGTGGTAATATCTGTGGAAGGGCTTGTACTAATCCCATAAACAATTGAACTGCGGCTTGTACTAATATTGGAATTACAGTTGGTAGCATAGATACCAGTCCCTGTATCAGGGCAACTATTCCTTGAACCAGCTGTGGCAATATCTGAGGAAGAGCTTGTACAATTGTCTGAAAGGCTTGTGTTATAGAAGATATTAGTTGAGGTACCATGGCAACTATTTGAGGTAATGAAGTTTTAATCTGATTTACAATTTGTGTTACTGTTCCAGGTAGATTATTGGCAAAATCCTGTACTTTATTTACTATTTTTTGAGCTACTTCTGCAATGTCTGTTCCTGATGCACTTGCAACAGCCGCCAATCCTACAAGTCCTACGCTAAGAACTCCAACCCCTTTCATCGCGGTTCCTAATCCTTTTCCAATAGTTCCAATCCCTTTTCCTAGATACCCTAATCCTTGCTTTCCCTTGCTTAGAGCATTCGAGAATGGACCTGATATTTTGCTTGCCATTTCACCAAATCTATTAGAAAGATTCGAAGTTATACTGCTAAAATGAGAAGATAAAGTTCCTGCTAATTCACTTACTTTATTTCCCACATTATTTTTTAATTCTGTAAATTTTGTACTAGCAATATTCTGTAATGCATTTAATTTATTAGAAATTACGGATGTCACAGGACTAAATTTCTCAGCAATCTTTGCCCCCATATCGTTCAATTTACTAACTGCGGTATCTTTTAATTTTATAAATTTATTACCAACAGTTTCAGCAATGTTATTTATCTTTTCAGCGATTCCGTCTCTTAACTGCGAAAATTTACTAACCGTTCCATCCTTTAGCTGTGTAAACTTTGTAACCACTCTATCTTTTATATCTACAACTTTATTTACTACTTTGTCTTTTACCTCATTAAACTTATTTACGATTCCTTCTTTAATAGCATTAATCTTGGATATTGTACCATCTTTTAGTTCATTGAATTTGTTGATAACCATATCTTTAGCTGCTGTTACTTTTCCTAATACGCTATCCTTCATTTCGTTAAATTTATCTGTTATTGAATTTTTTAAATTTGTTACTGCTTCCACTATTTTATCTTTTAATTTATTAAATACATTAATTACTGGTGCAAATAGTTCCTTTGCTAAAGAACCTACTAAATCCGCTACTCCTTTTCCAACAGTTGATACAATTCCAGCTACACCTTTTGCTACTATCGAAGTTGCTTTTCCAATCCCACTAGCTACCGTTCCAGCCATGTCTAAAAAGCCTCTGCCGAGTTCCGTGATTACTGTTTTTAAGCTTCCAAACATTTCTTTAAAGTTTGAAATCCCTTCTTTTATATAATTACCTCCAATAACAAAAGCCGCTTTAACATCTGCTTTCCATTTTTTTACGGACTGTGACATTTTTGATGTAGCATTAATAAATGAATCTCTGTGCTTTTCAACTACTCCTTTGCATTTATTTACTAAATTTCCAAGTATAGTAAATCCTTTTCCAACCAACAGTAGCATTGGACCAGCTTTTACGATTTTTATGATAGCTGTTACTATTTTATCTAATTGTTCACTACTTAATCCATTTACCCCGTCATTAAGCTTAGATATTGCATTTGCTATTTGATTCATAAATGTATTAAACGCCTTATTTTCTTTGACAGCTGCCCCAATTTTGTCTAAAAAGTTCTTTATAGCCGTTGAAAAATTATTAATCATTCCAGCTATACTGCCAAATACTGTATTTCCTGCTACCTCATTCATGTTTGTTAAAATAGTAGCAAAACCTTTTTTTACTCTATTTGCTAAATTTGTTACAGATGTTCCTATGCTATCACATGAATTTCGAGCTTGCTCCTGGAAGCTTATTATTCCTTCTGCTCCATTCTCGTCCAGATTAACAATCGCATCCATGAATTTATCCATAGAAATTTTACCTTTACTTAATGCATCGTACAGTTCATCTGTATTAACATACCCCATGGCAGTTGCTACTTGCTTCAATTGCCCAGGCATTGCCATCATTAATGTTCTCCACTCCATCAAATCAGGTTTACCCTTAGAATAAGCTTGTGTTAATTGTTCTATAGCACTTCTTTGCTGTTCAGCTGGTGCATTTCCAGCAACAATTGCATCATTCATTGCTAAAAAATATTTAGTTGATTTATTTATATCACCATTTTTAGCTACCAATCTCTGAACTCCACTTGCTGCATCATCTAATGTTGTTGGTAAGCCATCTATTCCTTTTGATAAAGAATCAATTGACTTTTTAGCATCCTCAGCACTAAAACCCAGATTGCTCAAAACCTTTGGATAATTGTTTAATGTATCGAATCTACTTACAGCCGTCGCTAATCCCCCTACAATTCCAGCTGTTACAGTAGTACAAACTTTCCCAGTTTTAGTTACTAGTTTTCCAGCATTTACGAAAGTTTTCCCTATAGTTTCTACATGATTGCTAAGTGTTTTAGCAGTCATCTTTCCTTTGTTTGTTGTTTCGTCTAATGCCTTATTGGCATCTTGATTTTTTATAGACACCGTTCCAAAAATCGAAAATAATTCTTTAAGCATTATCGCACCCCCTTATCAAGTGGAGGCTTAAATCCACATAATATTTCTTGTGATTTTTTAATAGTTGCATCAATTTCCTTTTTGCTCATCTTCTGTTTTTTTCTTTTTGTTCCAGTTCCAAGTATTTCTTGTTTCCAATCATTAAATGACTTGTTGTTGTATGGTAATGAAACTAAATACATTTCCCATAACATTTCTTCATCTCGTTTTTTTAGTAAAGTGGCTACAAGCTCACTTAGATTTCCATTTTCAATGCTATAATCTAAAAAAAATGGACCCGAGTATCTTTTAAATACTAAGTCCATAAATTCTATTTCTCCGAGTTTAGAAATTTTGATACAACCCCCATAAAACCCGCAAATTCTTCTTTGTTTATAAAGTCATAGATTAAATTAAAATATATATCTAAATCTAGATTTTCTAATTCAGTCAATTCGATATTTGCTACACTAGCTAATAACTTATTTATTTCTAAAATAGAGTTGTCTAGTGCGTCTAAAACTAATGGAATAGCTTCAAAAATTAAAGCTTCTCCTATTTTCGCAAATTCCGCATTGTTGCTTTCTTCTTTAATTTCTTCGTTATCTTCTTCATTTTGATTTTCTTTTATTGCATTTATAATCTCCGATAAATCTAAATCATTTAATACATTTTTTAGCTTTCTAATATCTACTTTTTTTATAATTTTTAGCATAGGACTAATATCCTTAGCAGATAGCTTTCTTAGCTTATAAGGCTTTTCTTTAATTTCTATATTTGATTCTGTAATTAATGCCCCATCTCTTTCTAGTAAATCTACTACTTTTGTTTCTTGCTTGTTATTAGCCATTATCCATTTCCCTCACTTTCATTGATATTTTGTTGTTCCAAAAATTCAGTAATTATTTCGGCTTTAACTGTTTTTGTTATTGTGTATCCTCTATCCGTAGCAATAGTTTTTATCTGCTCAATCGTCATAGACTCTAATTGTTCTTGCGTATACATTGTTACATCTACTGTTTGTGGGTAATATATGTAATATGGTAAATGCTCTAAATCATCTTGTTCAAAGCTTGCTGTACATTCAACAGTTGCTGTAAATACAGAAATCTCTTTGTTTTTTGGTTCTAATTCTAAAGCACCTTCTATGATTCCATTTTCAAAGATTATAATTACTTGCTCTCCGGATGTTAAAGTACCAACAAATGCTATATTTTCAAAATAGTCGTCATCCCCAATATCTCTTTTAGATTTATATACTTTATAACCTGGTACTTTTTTAGTCGTATCTTCCTCCATATGTAATACTTCAACCAAGTGGCTTTCCTTAATTTCAAGAAGATTGATCTCCATATTAGCTGTTTCTCCAACTTTTTTCTCTAAACCTTTGACTTTTACTGTTGCCCCATCTGCTTCTATTGTTAAATATTCTGGTGTGATTGAAACTTTTCCTCCGCCTTGGGTAGCACCTAATATTACTCCTTCCCAGCCCTTACTTTCTATATATTTTAAATTTTTATAATAGGCTCCTGCACCTAATAGTATTTCTTTTGGGGTTCCTTGCGTAATCCCGTGAGTTTTTAATTTACCCATATTTTTCAATACCTCCATTCTTTAAAATCAATATTTACTTGTATTTTTTTAAGCTCTGGATTTTGAGTATCAATCATTTGCCCATCTACAGAACTTAAACAAACAGTCGTACTACCAACTGTTTTTCTAAAATCTATAAAATTCTTTATTATCTTTTCTTTTTCATCTTCTAATTTGCTTATGTCTTTTCTTGTAAAACCGTCTAAAATAATAATTCCAGATTTGCAATTAGTTTCATGATTGTTTTCGGATTCTATATAAGTGTACACCCAATAATAGTGTGGTATTTTGCCTGTCCAACTTTCAAATTCTGCGTTAATTCCTAAGTTTCTTAATTCATCCGCTAGTATTCCTAAACATTTCATTTTCCAATACCTCCAAAAATTTCTTCTGCTCTTTTCTCTGCTTTTAGCTTTACTGTCTCAAATGCTTTGGTAAATGCCCTAGTTGGCTTTTTACCATTTGTTTTATAGAAAGCTTTGCCCCCAGCATATACAATTTCTACTTTTCCATTAAAAGTTGGTTTCTTTTTGCCTGTGTACCCTTCTACTGGGACATACCAAGCACCTTTTCTACCATCACCATTTACTGCATATTCTCCAGTTCCAAATTCTTCCCATAAAGCATTTTCAAGTTCATTTCCAACGACAGCTTCACCCTGACTTTCGTCCATATAATGTTTCCAGTGTCGCTTTGTATCACCAGTATCAGTTCTAGAATTTTTTATTACCTGACTTTCTATCTCTGCTGCAACTTCCCTAACCCAATCTAGGCCCTTTTTATCAATTTCTTTTTTTATTGCAATTCGATTATCTGTAAATTCTACGTTAGTCCCCAGTTTGACCACCTACTTTTTTCAAGTATATTTCTAGCTGTGCATGTAGTTCCATTGGGTCGTCAATATACTTAATTTCGTAAATTTCTCCTTTTATGAAAGCCCTGGATTCTTCTATGTCCACGCCACTTAAATCAACGTAATCCGATATAAAAATATGCGTTGAATCTTCTATTTTAGCTTTATAATCATATCTAGAATCTCCTGAAATCAAATCTAACCAACCAACAATCGGCTCTTTTGATGCATAATCTATTATTCTTTTTCCATTTTTGTCATATACTACGTCTTTGCTGAGGCTTTGTATTATTAGTTCTGTATTTCCACCAATCATATCAAAACCTCGCTTTCACGTAGTCTTCTAGAAATCCTAACAATGAAACTGGATATCCACGAAGTGAATTGTTCTTATCCATATCGAAATAAGTAACACTGCGTCTTGAGAGTGTTTCAGATTTAATTCCTACTTTTTTTCCTACACCAAAATCCCATTCTAGTAATTTTAGAACTCCCTCCTGCATGTCTTCGGGATATATGATTTTAGTAATAATTACATGCTCGGAATCTATTAGTCCTTCTTCATTAACCGTTATAGTTCTTCCGTCTACACCGTCAACCGTATAAGGCCCATCACACAAGCAGTGTGTCAGCTCTACATTGTCTTTTGGTCTTAGATATTTGCTTATTGGTGATATAAGCTTTCCATTTTCAATACACCCTTCAAATCGAATCCTTGGGTCAATAAAGTTATTATTAGTGTGTTTCCTAATTGCTTTTTCTAAAGCTTTTAGTTTTCTTTTTAATTTTTCCTCTTCAATATTTTTTAAAAAAACTTCTTGCTTTGCTATATCTAAATCAATAATCATGCTTAAGCCTCCTCTTGCTTAAAAGAAGCTAGCACAATTATTTACTAGCTTCTTCTACTTTATATCCATGCTCTTTAAACCAGTTTAAAACCCAACCTGGTTGCACCTCTGCTTTTCCATATGCAAAATGTACACCCGCAATAATTCCGCAGAAATTCTTAACAGGTGTATAAACTATATATTTTACTTTTTTAGGCTTATTGCTTTTTTCTTTCTTAGTATCATTAGTTTTAACGTCATCAATGGGTTCCTTTGTTTCTTTCTTAGTATCATATTCCTCTATAGCTTTTTGAACTTCAGCATCAACGTATAATTTAGTTTGTGCCTCGTTCATTTTTTGCTTTTTAGCTTCAGCTTTAGCTGAAGCTGTAACTTTTTGTATTAAAACTTCTTTTTCATCCATAATTGTAAATTCCTCCCTTAATTAATTTTGATATTTCTTAAAACACCCGCATTTTGTGTATTCTTCAAGCATACTGCGGCAACCATTTCAACTTCACCAGTTTTAACAGCTCCTGGAGTGCTGAAATCTGGTAAGTATTTACTAATAACCTTATCGCCTCTAACAGAACATCCAGTAAATCCTTCGTCTTCATCAAAATGCACTGCATATATATCAGTTAACCCATTTACTGTTTTAGCAGAAGCTCCTTCTCCAAAAGTTCTACTAATGTTAGATGGTATAATTGGAATCTTAGTTGCAACAGCATCGTCCCCCTCTCCAGTTACTTCATATTTGTTTTTTAAGTCTATAATTCTTGTGTTGCCTATTTTTGTAATTTTTCTACCAAAAGCTTCTTCGCTCTCTGTTTTATAACCTAAAACCATAGCCACTGTTTGAATTTTAGTTTTCATATCTTTGTTACACATAATAGCATCTGCATTAGAACTATCAATTAAGTTAGTTAGCATTTCATAAAATGCCATTGCATTTTCTTTTAATTTTTCAGTTGTAGATAAATCAATAGAACCATCAGTATTCATTTCGTTTTCAGTACCTACTAGCATCTTATCTAATCCGTCAAATTCTTTTTCATCTTTTGCAATATCACCATTTATCATTTTGTCGTGAAATAATTGAACTGCCGCAACAGTCTTTAAGTTTATTTGACGTTCCATATTTTCAAGTTTTCCTTCAATTGACTTGATTACTCTATCAATTGTAAAAGAACCACCGAATATTTTTAATTTTACATTTTTATCTTCCAAAGTTCCTTCGTTTGATTTGTATTCTTCTCCAATCGCTCTGAATGCAGCCATACTTGGTAATTTTTCTTGAACATATGAATAAACCATTGTAGACCCTTTTCCACTAGGTGATACTGTATCATCGAATGGAAGCATTTCCAAAATTTCACTCTCTCTTATAAATTTTTCAACTATTTTTTCAGCCACTTTATCATCTTGTCCAACAACTAAATCTTTTAATTTTATCATTTTTTATTCCTCCCTATAAATTATTCTCTTGGGTGTAGGCTTCTTTTAAAGCATCCCCCAATGAAGCTGGTTCTCCGTCAGCCCCTGGCTTTTGCCCTTTATCAGCCCCGCCTAATTCTTTCACATCTACTAAAGTTTTAGATTCATCAACAAAGTTGTTTTTAAATTCTTTTTTTATATCTTCTATTTTGAAATCTTTTAGATTTCCTTTTTCGTCAACATCAATTTCTTTTCCATCTTCTTGCTTTGATTTAATCTTAAATATCAGGTAATCGATATCATCTGAATTGGCATTATTTTTTAATAATTCTAATTTTAGAGCATTATCAATGTCTTTTTGATGTTGTTCTTTTTGCATCTCTACTATTTTGGTTTCATATTCTGTAACTTTTGATTGTAAGTCTTCATCATTTTTATTGCTCTTCTTCAAGGTTTCAATTAGTTCATTTGCTTTTGCCAATTCCCCATCTTTTGCTGTAAAATCTTCACTTAATTTTTGGATTTTTAAATCAGCGTTTTCTTCTACTGAGGTATAGATTTTCTTGTTTTTCATTCCGTCTAAGATTGCTTTGATTTGTTCGTGGGTGTATCCCAACTCTTTTAGTAATTCTTCCATTACTAATTCCTCCTTTCCAATTACACTTTTATACGAGTTCTCACCTCGATTGAAAATACTTTTTTATAAGAACTTTTAACTTAGCATTTAACATCTATAACTACGTCTTTTTACAAGGTATCGTTCTCGATTACAGATACATAGCTTTTAACGTCATTTCGGACATAAAAAAATAGACGCCTCAAAACGTCTAATATTAATAACTTATTTAATTTTTTATGAATATTTAATTTATTTTTGCATAGACTATTGATTATTAGCTTAATTTGCTGTATAATTAAGTTAATAATTAATTATTAGATGAAGTCAATTGAGAACCCCACTAATTTTGGTTCACAGTTGGCTTCATCGCTATTTTCTTTGATATACTTTTATTAACTTATCTTCCTTGATAATCAATATTTTATCTACCCATCTATATCTTTTTGAAATATAGATACTGTTTATTTGTTTTTCAACTTCTTCTATCCCTATTTGTGATTGTGTTATATCTATTACAAAATTATTAGCTTGTTCTTGTTTTTTCTTTAAATTTCCTTCTATTACGTATTTTCCACTACCTGATATTTGTTTTAAATCAAATCTTTCATTACCTATAATGTAGTCGGGAGTTTTTATTCCAAGTGGGTATGACACCCTAGGAATTATCTTAACCTTACCACCATATATTCCACCTATTATCTTTGCAACTTGTATTTCTTTTTCCGACGGATCCAATATTACTTTTTTCCCATCCACATTATATCTGTTACCATTTTTATCTTTATAATATTGCTGTTTTATTATTTTATAATCTTTTTTGTTAATTTTTAGAATGTTTTCTGTTATCTCTTTATATTTCACGTTTTCTTTTCCTTCTTTTTCTGTTTTTGCTATTTTATCATGTTCTTTGTAAAAATCAAAGTATTTTTTCTTATAATCCTGATAATTTTTTACATTTTCAAATTCAACTATATCCCCATCAACAATTTTTGAGAATCCTTCTTTATCTTCTACTGCCCATCTGGCTCTTTCTAATAAAGCACATCTGCAATTTATATCTTCTTCTGCAATACCAAATCCGATGCGGGTACATTGCTTTCATACCATACACTTCAAAACAATCTTCTACTTCCTGAATTTGTCCATCCAACTCTGCGTGTGTTTGTCTAGTCCTCGAATCTAGCGTACTGTCCCATTGTTTTACAACATTGGCTCCATTTGCTTTTGCTCTTTGCATGCATTCAAATTTTGCCTCGCTTTGAACCCTTCCACCCTCTGTTCTTGCTATCCTATAAGCCTTTTTCAAATCTGCTTCACTATTAAGAGCTATTTTTTGTGATATTTTATTATAGCTGACTGCTTGGCTTATTCCACGTGTTATTTCAGCCTTTATTGTCTTCTTTAGTTCATCTGCATTTTTGTATAATGTCTTTGACAATTGGAAATCTTCTGTTTTTTTTGATATACTTTTTACTACTGTTTCTTGATTTATTGGCATAATAAAAGGAACCCCCTCATTTTTCATGTTATAAAGAGTCCCTATAAAACCATCTTGATACGTTTTTATCAAATAGTCATTTATGCTTTGTACATTATCAGAACTTAATAAATCAACAATTGCTTGTAACTGCTTTTCTAAATTTTCTTGATACTGCCTTTGATATATTTTAGATTGTATCATATCATCCCCTGATAGATTCTTTATTCTTACTCTTACATCCGCAAGAGCCTTAGTATAATTCTCTTTTAGTTTCTCTAGTATTTCTTTCTCATCCTCTAAAATCTGTTTTTCTACCTCAGCTTGATATTTATTCATTTACAACACCCTCTGTCAATAATTGATTTTCTAATACATCTCTTGCTTGGTTTAAGTCTATTTTATTAATTTCAATTTTGTCTTTGATTTCTTCATAGTCAACATCTAGAATATTGCAAAGCTCTTGTACTATTGTTTCATCATCCAGTTTAGTTGCTGCATCCAATATAATGTTTATTTCAATTTGTTTTGTTTCTGCTTTGATTTTTTCAATATTAGCGTTATCTAGTTCGTTTGTTGGAATCTCTCTTTCCAGACAGATTTTAACATCCTTAATTGTATAATTTGTTCCATGTTCTTCATTTATTTCATCTAATGCTATTTGTATCATAGGCTTTAAAAAGCTTCTTAGGTTTTTTTCTAATTTATTACATTTTAATTCTAGAAGTGTGTATCTGGATTTAATAACAATATTAGTTATATTTCCATCTCCAGTTTGACTTGCATTAAAACCCATTCCAAACTTATAGATGTTCTTTTCATCAAGTTCCATTTTA
The DNA here is from genome assembly GCA_948585895.1 of uncultured Clostridia bacterium. GTDB lineage: Bacteria > Bacillota > Clostridia > TANB77 > CAG-508 > CAG-269. The sequence continues at coordinate 21,778 of CAPBNZ010000023.1, forward strand.
GTTTTTCTCGCTTCGTATGGAATGTCAATTGTTTTTATATCTACACCACCCTCTTTGTCTACGCCTATCATCTTCTTGGTTCTTATATTTTGATGCAATTCGTCTAAACCATTACCTTTAAATCCTTTTACCACATACAAAGCATCTGCTACATCTTGCAAATTATTAGACAACCCACAATTCATTAAATCATAATCATCTATTAATTTCTTTATAGGCTTTAAACTACTAAATCTTTTTTTGTTGTTATCTAATCTAAAAAATGGTATGAATCCATATCCTGGTTCACTTGGTCTGTAAACTAAATTGCCATTTTGTTTATAAACCTTATGAGGTCTTGGATTTATTGGTTCGTTATTATCAACTTTTAGCTCTCCATTACCTACTTTTATATAAAAATACCTAAAATCGTTGTCCCATACTTCTACTTTCATTATCGGATTTCGCTTTTCATCAATTCTATCAGTGTAGTAATAAATCATGTGCTGTGCCTTGTCATTTGCTTCATCTTCTCTTACCTCAATTACTCCTAAACTATCAGCATTTTTATATCTTGTTTTATTGTCTTCTGCTAAATAGCCATACATATAATTCCAGCCTTTTATTACTGTTCCTTCGCAGTTATCAGAAAATTCAGTTTTAAACTCATCATCAAATCTGTCCTTTAATTCTTCATCTAAAATTTTATCTGTTTCTTTTTTAGCCTCAATACTAAATTTACTTAATAAAAATTGAATTTCTTGGTCTACTAACTCTGTAAAAAACGCATGACTTATCTTTATATTACTTCTTGTTGTATCTTCCACGAGTTCGCTATCACTGTTATAATAAAACATTCTGTAATTCAAGATATCATGTTCTGCATCATAATATCTTTGCCCTATTTTGGCTTTTCGCTTTAGAACAGAATTTTTATCATTCTTTATGAGTTTTTCTATCTCTGGTATTGTTAGCATTTGCTTTTTCTCCTTTCTAATACAACCAATCTGAATCCGTAACTTTTCTTAATATACTACTCAAGGTGTCTGGACTATCATCATGTGATGCATTTTCGTTGTAATCTAATATCTCATTTATATATTCTGGGTCTGTTTCTTCTAAAAATCTAATATTTTTCCAGTTTTTTCTAAGATAAGTTGATATTTTAATGTATTTATTCATGTGTTCATCATAATCATCTACAATTAGCCCTTCTTTTGTTAAATTTTGAGCTACATATCCTTTATCTGCATTTTTTTCTACAGCTATGCTACCTAGTCTATAATATTTCATTAAATTTACTATTTCACTCATGCAGTCATCTATATGTTTGTCCCATCTCTTACCAACTACTAAGAATAAATTTCCTAATTGTTTTAAGCCTGTAAAAGCTGTTCCATCTTCACCACCAAATGCTGCATCAACATGAGCTATACCATTGTAAAGTAAATCTGGAGTAGAGCCTAAAATAAATTGTGGATTTGTAAATAACGCATCTCCATCAGCTATATGCTTTAATTCATAGTTTGCTGCAAAAAGCGATGGTGTCATTTTGTTTCTAATTTCTTCTATTTTTTCCCTCGTAATTAACCCTGTGCTGTAACAGTCATAGATGTGTTTGTTAGGCATATCTGTAATTGCATCTTCTTTATGCCAAGGTGTTCCAGTGTTTAATATTCGTCCTGTTCTGTTTTTGATGTTTTGTAGTTCCATATAGGCACTTTTTATACGGTCTCTTTCGGGTTTACTAATCCTATCTAACAAGTTAACAATGTCATCTGTTATTATTAAATCACCGTGTTTACCCGTTATAGAAGTCTTAATTCCTAGTCCTAGTAACTGAGAAACACCTCTAGTTGATGTTTTTAAATTTGTACTAAGTTCTTGTGCATTATCAACTGTTAATTTTAAAGGCTTATCATAGATTTTATGAGCAAGATGTTGCATGGTTTCACTTTTTAATATTTTACTTACCTGGGTCACTATTTCCTTTACATCGTCATCTGTTTTTCTAAAAAAGTCTATTGCTAAATTGGGTTTTATTATCATTAGATTTGACATAGCAAGTGATAAGCAAGTTGTTTTATAGCTTCCGCCTATGTGCTAGTAATGTCTCATCTTGACTAGAAAACATCATCATCTTTATCCATTCGTTGTGAATGTCAATTAAATCATTAAAACCTAACCAATGCCCAATTTTTACTGGTTCATCCATTATTAAATCTAAATAATATTTAGCTTCATTAGTCATGAGCACTCATCTTTTCTTGAATGTATTTATCAATTTCCTCTGTTATTTCTCCAGTAGGTCTTGTTACCTCCAATTTGTCTTTAAACATGCCTAGATGCCTTCCTAAAAGTTCTAGTGCCTGTAATTTGCTAGCTGTAGATACTTCAACCCCGTTTTTACCTTCTTTAATACCTACAATCGCTTTTTTAATGTTCTCATCAAGTATATCTGTATCTTTGATTTTTACAGAATTTCCTTTTACTGTTGCAAACTCTGTGGCATTTGTAAAAGCAATAGCTTTTAATTCGTTTATAACCATGTCTTGAGTTACTTTCGTACGTTCTTCTCTATTTTTCATCTGTTCATCTATGTAGTTTTTAATGTCTACAATTGTCAACAATCTACTTCCTGCTTTTCTTGCACTATCTTCTTTTTTACACTTCGGATATGCAACCTTATAAGCTTCTGTTGCATTCAAGTGTTTTAAATATTCATCACAAAATATTTTCTGTGCATCTGTCATAAAATTGCACCTCCTTCTTATAACATAGAAAAACCG
>CAPBNZ010000024.1:0-1048 GCA_948585895.1 uncultured Clostridia bacterium
CAATAGAAACACACAAAAATATTTTAGTGAATTATATTTTAATGGAGGTAAGTATGAAATTATCTGAAAAACTAAGGGATTTAAGAACTCAAACAGGTAAAACACAAGAGCAAGTTGCCAAAGAGTTAAGTATTGGAATACAAACATTAAGAAATTATGAAAATGACAAATTAAATAGAACACCTAGCCCTGCACAATTAAAGCAAATCAAGGATTTTTATAATGTTCCTTATGAATATTTGTTAGATGATAATTCAAACAATAAAGATTATGAAAATTTAGGTATAGGCAACAAATTAAATTTATCTGATAAAACTATTGAAAAAATTATTGAAATAAACACAAATGTAAATAGTGAAATACTAGGAAAGTTTATTGATTTTCTACCTTTAAATGATTTTTGGGGAAAGATAGATAAATACATAAAGTTAAATAGTGAAATAAAAGAATTAGCTCCTACTTTGGAAATTGTAAAATGTGAGGAACTACTTAATAAATATTCAACTAAGGCAGATTATGAAGATTATCTTATTGATATAGATGAGCATGAGGTAGAATTTGATAGTCAAGCTTTTTATGAAGAAAATAAATGCAATTATTTACAAAACGATAAAGAGCAATTGCTAATGTATTTACAATTACTTGAACGAAATAAAATACTACATGACTTTCCAGAAGATGAAGATATTTTAATAAAAATGCATACGGGCTGTTATGAAGCAATACAAGAAATTAAAATCTGCATGGCTCACAATTCAAAATTTCCATTAAATTATACCAAAGACTTATTAAGCGAACCACGATACAAAATGAGTTCTCTTAAGCATGATCAAGAAATGATAGGATTTTATCTTTCAAATGAAATTATTAACTTTTTAAATTCTTTATCTAAACAAGAAGCGGAATAATAACACTCCGCTTCTATTATTTTTTTATACTGCAATAAATACTGCAACGCATAAATATTATGAAAATAGAACAAATATATTTACACTATACAATTAAAGTATAATATTGATTTTATATACTTTCAACATATATTGAAAAT
>CAPBNZ010000024.1:1113-1352 GCA_948585895.1 uncultured Clostridia bacterium
GACCAGAATAAAATTCTATCTCAAAGTATTTGAGGGTATTTCACAATATCTGAAAATATTTGAGGTAGTATTTTTTTGCTTATTTTTAGTTGTGTATATCTGACAGTATTTTCTAGTTGCATTAAAATTGCATTATAATTTTTGCAATTCTAAATTCATACATATTATAATTGCATTAAAAAAATATCAAATTTTGGTTGAATTTTATATAGTTATAGAAATTTAAAAATTCATAAAGA
>CAPBNZ010000024.1:1362-23788 GCA_948585895.1 uncultured Clostridia bacterium
TAAAATATTTTTATAAAATTATTTTAGAAATATTAATATGTTCGTTGAAAAATAGAACAAAATATTGTATAGTAGTTAGTAACCTTTCATTGTCAAAAGGGAGTTCTTACATAGAACGGAAAGGGGGCAAATAAGATGACACAACCTGACCTTATTCTAAAGCTGGTTGAAATGCTTTTAGCTGAAAGAGACAAAAACAACAATCTTCAATCACAATTAGAAGAACACAAAAAGAGTAAAGACTAAATGTGTCATTACATAGTCGAAAGTGGGAGCAAAATTGCAGTTTACTTCTGCTTTTATTTTAGGCAAAAAAATAGTATGTGTAATTGCAGTACACATACGCAAACAATATACACAACCTGACCGAGAGTACATTGTTTAATGTAACTATATAATAACATCTTTTTATTGATTTGTCAAATATAAAATAATATGATAGACTATAAAAAAGTTAAAATATGGAACTGAAAAAAATATAAAGTTACTAATTGATAAAAGATAAGGAGAATTGATTTATGAAAAGTATTATACCATCATTACGAGAATCATTATTTGTAGATAATACTGATATACTAATTGATATTTCAGAATATACAATTGATAATTTGATAGAAATGTCAGATACTTTAACTGACTTTCCAATTATAAAAACAATTTCAGCAACATTAAAAGGTTTTCATAATATATATGATAGAAACTTATTAAAGAATACATTAGTATTTATACAAGAACTAAATTCAGGAGAAGTTAATAGGGATAAATATATAGAATATAAAACTACATTAGAACATAATCCTAGCAAATGCGAAAAAGAGCTTGGTAGAGTTGTTTTAATTTTAAACAACATAATAGATGTTAATAAATCTAAAATATTAGCAAAGCTATACAAAGCATACATTAATAAAGCATTAACTTGGGAAGAATTTTGTGAATATTCTGAAATTGTAAACAGAATTTTTATAGAAGATATGGCGATTTTAAAAGATATCTATGATGGGAATATTACTTTTATAAGCGAAACAAATAATGAAAATTATCGAATATATAGATTAAATTCGATTGGAATTATAGATATAAAATTAGATAAATTAAAAGTTGCTGTTATTAATGGAAGTAAAGCTTTGAAACAATTAGTATCAATAAATGATACAGGAAAAAAGTTTCTAGAAATAACATTAAGTTAAATTAATTTTAGAATGTTCTACCTGAAAATATCTGGCACTATCTGTGCCTATTTCTTACTTGCATTATAATTGCATTAAAATTTTTCGTTACATTTCAAAAGTGCATATAAATCAATACTTTTGAGATTAGCGAGCCATTTCACCTCACCAATAAAATCTAATAGTTTAAATCCTTGTAGCTGTTGAGTTACATGGGTTTTTATTGGAAACAGACCAGTTTTGCTGTTCTCTATGTACCTAGAAACACAAGAAAGAACGGTTTTTTATAAAAAGTTCATAAATAGTTGATATATAAACGTTTTTCAATCATTTACTAGATTGATTTTTTCTTTAAAGTTTGTGTGGGTATTTCTAAATTTTTTTGCTCTTGCAGAAAAAATCGTTAATATTTGCAGAAACTAATTTTTTTGAATTGCAGAAAATTGCAGAAACTATTTTTATTTATTTGTTTAGTAAAATTACTAAACATTTCAAGAAATTTTCTCAAAATAATATTTGACAAGAACAATAAATCTGTGTATAATAAAGATAGAAAATGAGTAGCCACAGACAATGTGTGTTACCCAATTAAATTGAGAATACACCACATAGCTTAGCCGAGCGTAATGTGGTGCATTTTTTTATTGTTGCTTGTTAGATAGTATTATGTCTATAACACTTACTAAGGCAACGTTTATAGTTAATGAAATCATAAATCCTACTATTAAGAACATTAGAAAATCTAACATATAAACACCACCTCCAATCTCTCAACTAAAGTTGAGGACTAAAGGTAACACCAACATCTGCTTTTATCTCATCTCTATCATCAATAATAATACAAAATAATTCTACATAATTCAAGCGAACACCATAAAATTATACAATTATTTTTACATCATCAAAGTATCATAAAATATAAATACATTAAGTCATTTTATATTTTTCTAAACTATCTTTTATAAATATCATTTCATTTGTTTGCCATATTCTCATTGAATTTTTTGCATTCTTCATAGTTTCCAGTATTTATTTTTTCTTCTCCTGCTATTTTTTTAATAAATTAATTATTTCATTAGTTTGTTTCTCACTTTGCCTATATTCTGATTTAGATCCAAAAATATTATATTCAAACATTTTAAACACAATTATGCCAAACACCATAAAATGTGTCATACATATTCAAAAGTGAGGAAGTTGTTACAAGGCTTTCTTGCTTTTTATTTAAGACATAAAAAAGTATGTGCAGTTACGATACACATACGAGCAAACAATATACACAACCAGACTGAAAGGACATTGTTTAATGTAACTAATAAGATGTTTTTATTAATTTGTTAAATAAAAAGAAACATACTCAAATGCTTGAAGATAATATAAATTTAAAGTTCAAATGTAAAAAGTGGGAGAAAACTTTAGAAAATAAAGAAACTAAAACAGCAATTTAAAGGTGAAAAATCATATCAAAAATAATAAACAAATTAGAAGAGAAAAATAATTATTTAAGGAAAGTCATTAATAGATTTAAAATTACAACAGATTAAAAATGAAAACACACTAAAAATAAATATTTCAACTATATTACAATTGTGTTAAATTTAGAAGAAAAGTATTGAATAATCTAACAATTTATGTTACTTTATAATAGAAAGAAAGGAAAGAAGGAGAATATTATGGAAGGAAAAAAACACAAGAGTAAAAAAATAAAAACAAAAGTAATCTCAGGTATTACCATAGTAATGTTAATACTAGGAATATCAATTTTTTATAGAAAAGAAACAAAAACCAATATAAATATACAAGGTCAATCAATACATACATATACTGGTACCCATACAGAGACAGATGATACGCAGTATACCTATAATATTATTTATGAATATAAAGATAGTAACGATGATTCTATATATGAATCTTGTAGAGTTACCATATCAACAATATTTTCAGGAGTGGTACCAGATGGATGGTCAAAAGTAGGAGGAGAAGGCAATACAACAAATGATACAAATGGAATATCAATATTCAAAGATTATTATTTAAATGTTGACCAAGAATCGGTATCTTTAGGACGTGATATACTTAAAATCACGGTTAATAAAATAGGAGCAGGAACCATTATAGAAACAGATACACAACATACCTATCAGATTTCTTATACATATTTTGCGGAAAATGGGATTATCAATAAGTGTAAAGTAGAAATTACAATGTATGGTGCCTATCTAAATGAAGCACCAAGAGGATGGGAAGCAACCAGTCAATCCAAAATATATAAATTCTTTACAGAAAATGAGGAATTGACATTAACAGACAAAGACTATAACAATGGTGGAACCAAAATAGAAGATATAAACATTAATGTAAGCAAAATAGGAAACTATGTTGATAAAACACAAAATTACACCATTCAATTTAAAGACAAAAATTTATATGATGCCATTATACAAAATGACGAGATAAAAGCAAACCTAGTAAACCAAGATAATGTAGCTTGCCAAATTGTAATGACAGGAGAAAACATAGAAAAAGTAACAACATTAAATCTTGCTAATAAGAATATAACCGATTTAACAGGAATAGGAAGCTTTTCTAAATTAACCTACTTACAGATAGCGAATAATAATATAACCAATTTAGCAGAAGTAAATAAACTAACTAACTTAACCAATTTGCATGCAAATAATAATCAAATAGCTGATATGGCAGACTTAAATGGACTAAAAAGCCTTAAATGGTTAAATTTATCAAACAATCAAATTACAGACATCCATACAAATTTAACATTTAGTAATATAGAATGCTTGTTTTTTTCTGACAATGAAATTGAAGACATTACACCATTAACAAGTAAACTAAAAGCAATCGGAAAAAAGGAATTAGATAGCTTTGATTTATCTGGAAACAAAATAAAAGATATAAGTACACTAGAAGAAATATCCTATATGGATAGAGGTGGTGTTAGAAATCAAAGAATTAATATAAAAGCAGATACACAACAACCAATACCATTACCACAAATAATACAAAAAGCAATAGCAGACAATGCAGAAATTAGCTACATTGACTGTACCAAACAAAATGATAATACAGTTATCGTTAATGCCAATGCAGATGGAAATCATGAAATTAGTGTACAAGTAAATAAACATCAAGGTAAGTGGTCTACAACAGGAACAAAACTAACAATAACCCCTAATGATCTTCCTACAATTGTTCTTTATCATATACAGGAAAAAGATACCTATATAAAATTAGATAATGACAATAAAATAAATTTACCAATAAGAGTATCTAATATGTCACAAGATATGATTGGTAGAACTCATATAAAAATAAAAATTGGGGAGCATGTAGTTGAAGAAGGAACCCTAACGAATCTATTTGACTATACAGAACATAACATATATGAATTGAAAAATTCTTTAGGAGATACAGGAACGTCGATTATGAATGGAAGATTAACAATAGAAATCCCAGCAATCGAAGGAGTAATCAAAGAAACCATATTAGATACAAAATATATAGTAGATAATACTCCACCAAGTGCAAACACAATGCAACTACAACCTAACAATGGAAAAACTAGTATGATTTTAGAGTTAAATGAAGACATAAGTAAACTAAGAGAAGACGGAAAAGAATATACAGTCATATATAACGAAGATAATCATATGTCAGAAATACGACCATCAGGAGGATGGAAGATAGAAAAATCAAGATATGGATATTTAGAAAAAGAATATGATACAACAGGAGAAAAAACAGTTACATTAATAGACCGTGCAGGAAATGAAAGTGTAAAAAAATTTACAATAGGAGGATGGATTTCTGAAATAGAGTTAAATAGTCCAGCAGGAACCTATATCAAGGGAAATACTATTACCGTAACTGCTAAATATAAAGGAGAAGATATAGCTAACAGTGAAACAACAAAATTAGAATATGCTATTGGTACAGGAGAAGCAAAAACCGTAGAAGGGCAAAAAGACATTACTAACAAAACAATAACATACACAATTACAATTGAACAAAACGATATAGGAAAATTACAATATAAACGTATACAAGGAGGAAGAACTGATCAAGCTTTAACACCAGATTTTACTTCCATAGAAGTCAAACAACTAAATGGAATAGAAATAACCCAACCAACAAAAACAACATACATAAAAGGAGAAAAATTAGACTTAACAGGATTAAGAGTAACAGCAAAATACACTGATAACACATTAGAAGAAATAGAAAACAAAAATTATACAGTAACACCATCAAATGGAGAAACATTAACAGAAACGGGAAGAAAAATAATAACAGTAACGTATGAAGGAAAAACAGCAACCTTTACCATTACAATTAATCCTCAAAATATAGCAGCAACTAGTGTAACATTAAATAAAACAGAAGTAAGTATGAAAGAAGGACACACAGAAAGTTTAATAGCAACGGTAGCACCAGAAAACGCAACCAATAAAAACGTAACCTGGAAGAGTTCAAATGAAACAATTGCTAAAATAAGTAGCAGTGGAGTCGTAACAGCCAACAAAAAAGGAGCAGCAACCATTACAGTAACAACACAAGATGGAGGAAAAACAGCAACTTGTCAAGTAACCGTAACAGAAAATACAACAGAAGAAGAAAAAGTAGCTGTAACAGGTGTAACGTTAAATAAAACAACAACAACTATAAAAGAAGGAGAAACAGAAAACCTAATAGCAACAGTAGTACCAGAAAATGCAACTAACAAAAATATAACATGGAGTAGTTCGAATGAAACAATTGTAAAAGTATTAGGAGGAGTGATTACAGGTGTTAGTGAAGGAACAGCAGATATCACAGTAACAACAGAAGACGGTAAAAAAATTGCTACCTGCAAAGTGACAGTAACAAAATTAACAGCAAACAACCCAGATAATGACAATAATAATAATGATAACAACGATAATAACAATAATAACAATAATAACAATAATAACAATAGTAACAGCGATAATAAAGATAAAAATGATTTGCAAAATACCAATAAAACAAATACATTAATAAATGATGCAAAAACGCCAGCATCTAAATTACCACATGCTGGAATCAAAGAAACCATAATGGTAGTATCAATTATAGCATTAATAATAATTGCTATTGTATCATTTGTGAAATATAAAAAATACGAAATAAGATAGTGTCAAATAGGCAAAGAGCAGGTTGGATTCAATCTGCTCTTAATTATGATAAAGATAAGAAAACAAACTAAAATAGAACTAGATTACTTGGTTAAGGAGAAATCTAGTTCAATAAACAAAAAATAAAACATATAAATATATGAGTTATTAAAGAAATTGTAGCAAAAAAGAAGTGGTAAGTCAATAAAAATAGCAAAAAAAGTTGAATTCATTGCGTTTTTAATGACTGCTTATTCTATCCAAAATCTATCATGTTTTTTAGGTCTCCCTATCTTTTATTATTTACAGCTATATCAATTAACATCATAAACATCCAGATTTTTAAAAGCGGGGTCATATAAATTAGTCCCTTTATAATCAAAGCGAGAACCATGACAAGGGCAATCCCAAGTTTTATCAACATCATTCCAAGAAAGCAAACAACCCAAATGTGTACAAATAGGTTTAACGGCATAAATCTGTCCATTAGGATTTTTATAAATACCAATTTTTTCATTATTAATTTCTATAATACTACCAGAATCATTTTGAATTTCATCAAAAGACATATTAGCAGGTTTGAATTTATTAAGTAGTAAAGAATTGGTAGATTGCACTAAAACATTCTTCATTTCATCTCTATTTTTAATAGGCCCCAAACGAGAAGGCTTAAATAAATAAGCATATTTATTTTCTTTACCACAAATAGTATCAACAATAATATTGCTGGCTACATTAGATAAAGTCATACCCCACTTTTTAAAACCAGTACCCACAAATACATTAGGCATAGAAGTAGAATATTGACCAATATAAGGAATTTTATCAAGAGAAATACAATCCCTTGTATTCCAACGATATAAAACTTCACAATTAGGGTAAAATTTTTTAGCCTCTTGTTCTAAAACACCATAAGTATCTTGATAACAAGAAGGCTGACCAGTTTTATGGTCTCCACCTCCAATTAGCAATAAATCTTTTCCCTGATATTTAACAGTTCGGTAAGAAAAGATAGGATTTGTAGCATTAATATACATACCATTAAAAAGAGTCTTTTTTGTATCAACTGCAATAATATAAGAGGTAGACTGATACATTTTAAGAAAATACATACCAGGAAAATTAACAAAGGGGTAATGAGTAGCCACAATTACAAATTTGCTTTTAATGCTAGTATTACTACTAGTAGAAATAACATAAGAAGAATCTAAATCTTTTTCTATATCTGTGACAGTTGTATTGGTATAGATTTCACCACCATAGGAAGAAATGCTATTACACAGACCATACAAATACTTTAAAGGGTGAAATTGAGCCTGTTCTTTAAAGCAAATAGCACCTTCTATAGAGAAAGGAAGACCTGTTTTCGTTACCAATTCACAAGGAAAACCAAGAGATTCTACAGCGGAAACCTCTTTCTTAATCATTCCTAATTCAGATTTTTTAGTAGTATAAACATAACTGTTTTGATACGCAAAATCACATTTTATTTTTTCTGTATCCACAATTTCTTTTATATTATGGATTGCCTCTTCATTTGCCTCTAAATAATGAGATGCAAATTTTTTTCCATAACCATGTATTAAATAATCATAAAAAAGACCATGCTGACTAGTAATCTTAGCTGTTGTATGTCCAGTCGTTTTTTCTCCAATACCATCTTTTTCTAAAACCATTACTTTAAAACCTAAATGACTTAAATAATAAGCACAAGTAAGACCAAAAATTCCAGCACCTATAATACACACATCAGTTTCTGAATTGCTAGAAAGGGAAGAAAATTCATTTGACTTTTTATCCAAATTTAACCATAAAGAATTCATTTTTGTACCTCCTAAAATTAGTGTAACCAATTTTTAGGAATAAATTATTAAAAAACTGGAAAAATAAATAATATTGTGATAAAATGAAATCAAAATTTGAAACAAGAGGGACAGGTCTAAAATGTTTCATTTTTAGAAACAGTTATGAAGAAAAAAGATATAAATGAAACATTTTAGACCTGTCCCTCTTGTTTCAAAAGAGAAAGGAAGGATAAAAATGGGAGAAGAACTAAAAGAGAAACTTTTTAGTCAAAAGCAAAATGGTTGGGATTTTATAGATGAAGCAAAAAGAGAAAAAATTTTTAAATTATCTAAAAATTATATGGATTTTCTAAATGTAGCAAAAACAGAAAGAGAATTTATTAAACAAGCTAAAAAATTAGCAGATAGCAATGGATATAAGGATATTATAGAATTTGAAACATTAAAGCCAGGAGATAAGGTATACTTTGTAAACAGAGAAAAAAGTATGTATTTAGCAATCATAGGGGAAGAGAGCATCGAAAATGGAATTCACATTATAGGCTCACATGTAGATTCTCCAAGATTAGATTTAAAACCAAATCCATTATATGAAGACACAGGATTTGCCTATTTTAAGACACATTATTATGGAGGAATCAAAAAATATCAATGGACAACAATTCCTTTAAGCATCCATGGTGTTATTGTCAAAACAAATGGAGAAAAAATAGAGGTAAATATAGGAGAAGACGAAAATGATCCAATCTTTACCATTACAGATTTATTACCTCATTTAGCACAAGAACAAATGGAGAAAAAACTAAAAAATGGGATTGAAGGAGAAGACTTAAACTTATTAATAGGAAGCATTCCGTATCAAGATAAAAAAGTATCAGAAAAAGTAAAATTAAATATTTTAAATATTTTAAATCAAAAATATGGAATTACGGAAACGGATTTAACAAGTGCAGAAATAGAATTGGTGCCAGCATTCAAAGCAAGAAGTCTAGGATTTGATGAAAGCATGGTAGCAGCTTATGGACAAGATGATAAAGTATGTGCTTATACTTCACTTGCTGCTATGATGGAATTAGACAGTGTTAGAAATACGGCGGTCTGTATTCTATCTGATAAAGAGGAAATAGGAAGTATGGGGAACACAGGAATGGAATCTCATATGTTTGATTTTTTTGTTTCAGAAATATTAAACAAGTTAAAAGTAAATAGACCAAATTTATTAGATAAAGTATTTTGTTTCTCAAAAATGCTATCATCTGATGTGGATGCAGGATTTGACCCAATTTATAGTTCGGTATCAGACAAAACAAATGCAGGATTTTTAGGAAGAGGAATTGCTTTAGTAAAATATACAGGAGCAAGAGGAAAATCTGGAGCTTCTGATGCGAATGCAGAATATGTAGCATGGGTAAGAAATGTATTGGAAAAAAATCAAATCCAGTACCAATTAACAGAATTAGGAAAAGTAGATATTGGTGGAGGCGGAACCATTGCCTATATTTTAGCCAATAAGGGTACTGACGTAATTGATTGTGGTGTACCAGTATTATCAATGCATGCACCATATGAAGTAACAAGCAAATATGATATTTATTCTGCATATGAAACGTATAAAGCATTTTGGAAAGAATAGAAAATAGCCAAGAATATACTTCTTGGCTATTTTGTAGTTAATTTAAATTTTTTACTAAATCAATCATAGAATTTATAAAGTCTTTTTTATCTTCTGAAAGAAAAGATAGTTTTTCAGAAATCTCTATATTTTTTATAACATCTTCATTCGTAATGAAGGGTGCATAAATTGTATTTGGAGTGATACCTAAAATATTCATATAATTGATTAAGGTTTGAGTCTTCACACCATTATTACCATTTTCAATTCTAGAAATATATTTTAAAGAAATTCCTAATTTTTCAGATAATTGTTCTTGTGTTAATTTATTTTTTATACGAAAATCTCGTAATATTTTACCAAAATTTTTATCAATATCCGATTTTGAAACTGAATCCATATTGTACCTCCATACAATCCAAAGTATTAATATTAGTATAACAAGACGACTAAAATTGTTGAACACATTAATACTGTAACAGCCGTGAAACTTAACGACACTAAAAAATAGGAAATTACTTGAATTAAGAGGGAAAATGTGATATTATATACAAAATGAAGTAACACTATTAGTATTACCATTAAAAATAAAACATATTCTTAGAAGAGAAAAAAATGAAAAAAGGAAATTGAGAAATATGATAAATGATGAAAAATATGTAATTTTTTTAAAACGAATCATATCTTGTATTAGCCATGGAGATTACTATTCTGTAAAGGAATTATCGCAATTAGAATTAGAAAAAATGGAGAATAGAGAAAAGACAGTTGCTAAAAAATAAGCAATAGGCAAACATAAAACAAGATATCAATCAATAATGGCAAAACCACATAATAGCAGATATGCTAAAATAGAAAAATAAAATGAGTACAATAAATGTCACAAAAATGTAAAACTATTCGAAAGTTGTCAATCCGTAGATAATAAAGCAGATGGAAGAAAATACACATTGAAAAAGGAAAATAAACTTGTTATAATAGCAGTAGTAAGAAAAGAAAGGATGATTATATTGCTGCTAGTATTAATTGGTGAAGGAAAAATGCACAAAATGATATTGCCACAAGTACCATCAGGAAGCTATGTAATAAACGACAAATACGATAATGCAAATCGAAAACTAATAGAAATAGAATCAAAAGACGGAAAATGGCAAATAACAAGTGATAACAATGCAAAAATAGTAAATCCCAAATGTGTAAATATAACAAACGATAAAATAAATATAACCAATTCAAGGCAACTATTTTTAAGTGGAATCATCTTAAAGCAATATAGTACCTATGAATTGATAATTGGAGACGAAGAAGCATTATATATTTTATGCTGTTTACCAGTATATGAAAACAATTGGAAGCATTTGGACATAAAACATGCACAAGAAATATCAATTGGAAGTAATCAACTAAATCAAATATCCTATGCTAATCATTTAGTAGCTAACACACATGCCAGAATCTTTAAAAATAATGGTAGATGGATGCTAGAAAACTATGACAATAAATGTGGAACCTTTCTAAATGGTAATTTAGTTTATGGAAGACCAAGATTTTTATTTAATGGAGATACCATTTTTATAATGGGATTAAAAATTATATTAATGGGAAATAGCATATACATAAATAATCCAGAAGAAAAAATACAATACGATGAACAGACCTTAAAAACAATAGAAACAAGAGAACAGAAAAAAATAGATGACGATAATAGCGAAGAAGAAAAATATATTGAATTATATTCATCAAAAGACTATTTTTATCGAGCACCAAGAATTAGCAGAAAGATTGAAAAAGAAGTAGTTAATATAGAGCCACCACCACCAAAAAGAACCAATGACAATATGCCTTTATTCTTAACAATAGGTTCTACCCTATCAATGGGAGTATTTTCAGTTATTACTGTTATATCAACTCTTTCAGGAATAATTAGAGGAGATCAATCAGTAGGAGAGACCATATTATCTATTATATCATCTTTAGCAATGGTTATGTCTATGTTATTAATTCCTTTACTAACCAGTAAATGGGAAAAAAGCAGAGACAAAAAATATGAAGAAAAAAGACAGAAAAAATATAGTGAATATATTGCTAGTAAAAAGAAAGAAATAGAACAAATTAAAAACAAGCAAAAAAATATACTTTTTGAGAACTATGCAACAACAGAAGAATGTACAAGTATTATCCTAAAAAAAGATAAAAGATTATGGGAAAGAACAATCGAAAATCCAGACTTTTTATCTATCACACTTGGAATAGGTAACATTCCATTAGATATCGATATTTCCTATCCGCAAAAGGAAGCTTTTTCAATGGAAGATGAAAAAGACAATCTAATGGAAATGGTATATGATTTTACAAAAGAAATAGAAACCTTAAAAAATGTACCAGTTACCCTATCTTTAACCCAAGAGAAAATAATAGCGTATATCGATAAAAATGAAGAAAACATCAATAAATTCATGCATAATTTATTCATACAACTGATGGCCTTTCAAAGCTATAACGATTTAAAATTAGTCTTTTTATTAAAAAAAGACAACTTAAAAAAATGGGAATATGTAAAAACGTTCCCTTATGTTTGGAGTAATGCAAAAGATTTTAGATTTTTTGAAGATGATGCTAAATCAATGGAAGAAGTCTCAAAATATTTAGAAGAAGAATTGGCTAAAAGGACAAGTCAAGAAGAAAATTCAAATAGTGATAGTGACTATAAAAAGTTTGCACCATATTACTTAATTATTACAGATGACTACAGAAGAATAGAAAATTTAAAAATTGTTAGTAACCTATTAGAACAAGAAAAGAATTTAGGATTTAGTATCTTCTGTATAGCAAAAGACATAACACAATTACCCAATGCATGTCAGAAATTTATCAGTATCGATAATAAAGAAGGAAAGGTTTTTACCAATGAATTATCCGAAAAAAGTGAAATTAATTTTACATTTAATAATTTAAACACATTTTTCCTTGAAAAAATAATAAAAACAATAGCCAATATACCAATAAAATGTAAATTATCTGAAAGAAACTCTTTGCCAAATCATTATACATTTTTGGAAATGTACAACGTTGGATTAATAGAGCAACTAAATATTTTAGATAGGTGGAAAAATAACGATGCCACCCTATCCTTAGCAGCACCAATTGGAATAAAATCATCAGGAAAGCTTTTAAATTTAGATATCCATGAAAAATTTCATGGACCACATGGATTAATAGCAGGAACAACTGGTTCAGGTAAAAGTGAATTTATCATCACCTATATCTTATCATTAGCATTAAATTATCATCCAGATGATGTTACATTTATTCTGATAGACTACAAAGGTGGAGGATTAGCAGGAGCTTTCCAAAAACAAAATGTAAAATTACCACATTTAGTAGGAACCATAACCAATATTGATACAGAAGGACTTCAAAGATCACTTGTTTCCATACAAAGTGAATTAAGAAGAAGGCAAGTTTTATTCAATGAAGCAAGAGAAATAACAGATGGAGGAGTAATAGATATATATAAATATCAAAAGTTATATCATACAGGAGCATTAAAAAGACCAATCCCACATTTATTAATCATCTGTGATGAATTTGCAGAATTAAAGCAACAACAACCAGAATTTATGGATGAATTGGTTAGTGTATCAAGAATCGGACGTAGTTTAGGAGTTCATTTAATCTTAGCAACGCAAAAACCAAGTGGAATTGTAGATGACCAAATGAGAAGTAACAGTAAATTTGCAATTTGTTTAAAAGTACAAGACAAATCAGACAGTTCCGATGTAATTGAAAGACCAGATGCAGCCTATATCAAGCAATCAGGAAGGTTTTATATCAAAGTAGGAAATGATGACTATTTTGATATTGGGCAATCTGGATGGTCTGGGGCACAATATTATCCAGCAGATGTAACCAAAAGCCAAGAAGATGATTCTATTAAATTTATTTCTAATAATGGAACTGTAATCAAAGAGATAAATGATTATACGAAAAAAACAATAAG
Source organism: uncultured Clostridia bacterium (assembly GCA_948585895.1). Lineage (GTDB taxonomy): Bacteria > Bacillota > Clostridia > TANB77 > CAG-508 > CAG-269. The sequence continues at coordinate 15,099 of CAPBNZ010000024.1, forward strand.
CACAAGTCAAGGAGATCAATTAACCAATATTGTTAAATATATGTCTGATATAGCAAAACAAGAAAACATAGTAGCAGAAAAATTGTGGCTTGATGATATCCCAGAGAAAATTTATATTAATCAAGTAAAAGAAAAATATAAATTTAAGAAAAAAAATAATAACATAAAACTTACCATTGGAGAATTTGACGATCCGGCGAACCAAAGACAAGGAATTGTAAGTTTAGACCTTATCAAAGATGGTAATGTCATAATATATGGAAGTGCAGATAGTGGAAAAGAAACATTAATGAGTACAATGATATACGATTTAATGACAACTTATTCAACAGAAGAGCTATGGATGTATATCTTGGACTTTGGAACCGAATCTTTTAAAATATTTAATGGTTCCCCACATATTGGGGACATTATGTTTGCCAATAATGGAGAAAAATTAAGTAGGTTTTTCTCTAAAATAAAAGAAATTGTAAACGAAAGAAAACAAATATTATCAGAATACAATGGAGACTATAACTTTTTCCTAAAAACTAGTGGAAGATCAATGCCATTAATCACAATTTTTATAAATGGATATGAAAGCTTTATTGAAAACTATGATGATGTGTTTGATGACCTTTTGTTGACCTTAACAAGAGAAGGCGTTAAAACAGGAGTGCTATTTATCATGTCAACACTGGCAAGCAATGATTTAAGATATCGTATGGGACAAAACTTTAAACAAAAAATTGCTTTATCATTAAATGACCTAACTGATTATGCCAATATCTTTGAAGGATTAGGAAATAAGAGACCAGCACGAAGATTTGGTAGAGGACTTATTAATTTAGGAGAGGAAATTTATGAATTCCAAACTGCTAAATCTTGTGAACCAGAAGATTATAATGTATTTATTAAAGAAGAAATTGAAAGACTAAAAAAAGAAAACAAAATAACAGCAGAAAAAATAAGAGTATTACCAGATGTTGTAAAAATGGAAGAATTAGAAGTAGAAAGTAAGGACTTATCTAATATGCCAATAGGTTTAAGAAAAAGAGATATCAAACCAGAATTATATGACTTCAAAAATAATTTCATTAGTATTATTACAGCAAAAGATTTAGATGAAGCGATACAATTTGCATCCAACCTATTTCAAGTTGTAAATAATATGAAAAAAATAGACACCATAGTTTTAGACCCAGATAGAAAACTGTTAAGTGGAAAGAACGAATTAAGAGATAATTATAATAGAATTATTTCAGAAGTGAACGAAGAAACACCTACTCACAAAGTTTGCTTTGTTCTAGGATTAGACAAATTTATAAACTGTTTGGAGGAAAATGTAAATAGTGGCAGAGAAGAAGAGGACTATCAAGAAGGAACAGAATTATTTGCACAAGTAATACAAAGATGTGAAGAAAGTGAAAGGTTTAGTTTTATTATTGTAGACACAGCTTCTAAAATAAAAGAGCATAATTATGATGAATGGTATAGTCAAAATGTAATACAAGAGAATATTATTTGGGTAGGAAGTGGAATAGAAGATCAATATCTTTTAGATATCAATGCACCAAGAAAAGAAATAGTAGACAATTGTGGCTGTAGTTTTGGATATATTAATAAGAAAAATAAAACAATTATGATGAAGCTTTTAGAAATGAAAGAAAGAAGGGAAGAAGATGAATGAAGTATTAGTAAAACTATATGTTCCAACAATTGATGAGCAATATGATATTTGGATACCTGTCAATAAGAAAATTCATACAATCATTAGTCTATTAGTAAAATCGGTAAATGAACTAACAAAAGGGTATTATCTTCCCGATAAAACACCTTATTTATATGACAAAATAAATGCAATGGTTTTTGATATTAATGTAAGAGTCATCGATACAGAAATAAGAAATGGAACAGAACTAATCATGATATAAGGTTTAACATTATTAAAAGTAAGCCTAATGTTAACAATGCTATTAGCTTAATATGCTTTAAGTTGATGGCATTTTTTATACGAACAAAAAAATTTCCTAAATTTCCTATCATATAAAAGTATTTTATACAAGTTTGCTAAGGCAAATTTAGAAAGTAAACCAAAATGAGGTATGAAAAGAACCCAAAAAGGTTAAAAAATAATGAATAAAGTGCAACAAAAAAGGGAAGAATACAATCAGAATACAAAGAAAGGAAGGATAAAAATGGCAGACTTAAATCAAATGGAATTACAACACTTAAGACATTTAATAGGAGCACATGAAACAGCATATCAAAAATTAAACACTTATTCTTCACAAGCTGTTGATCCACAAATTAAACAACTATTTTCAAAATCAGCACAAGATGCTTTAAACACAAAGCAAAAGTTAATGACATTTTTAAATAATTAGAGGAGGAAATGAGAATGGATGAAAAAACAATGGTAAATGATATTTTAGGAAGCGTAAAGACAGATTTAACAGCCTATCAGACAGCTATATCAGAATCAGAAAATATGCAATTAAGACAAACATTTCAACAAATAAGAAATAATGATGAAAGCTTTCAATATGAGCTATTTAAAATAGCACAATCAAAAGGATATTATGTCCCAGCACAAAAGGCGACAACAACAGAAATCAATACAGTAAAAACAGAATTACAACAATAAAAATAAATGCTAAAAGGTGATACCTTTTGGCATTTTGGTATTCTAGGGAAGTTCTCTGAATTTCCCTAGAATATAAAGCATTCTACAAAAATACAAAAAATCGCTTTGCCATTTTCGCACACGAACAAAAATGAGGCATGTAAAATAATGCCACAAAGCAATAAATTATCACCTTAATCCTTAAGTGATACCATTGAAAAATTATAGACTTATAAGTGAATGGTAACTTTTTTATCTAAAAATTGAAAACAAGAGATAAATGAAATAAAAAGAAGATAATGTTACAAAAAACAAAAAAACTTACGGAAATTTAGAAAACAATCTCTTTGCAAAAAAAGAAATATTACAATATTATTACAATAGAATTTGTAGGAAAAATAATTAAGATACAAAGGAGATTGATAAGAATATGTTAAAAAAAGTGATAATACACACAAAAAGAAGTATTAAATTTATCTTTCTTTTTATGATTTCAACTTTTTTAATAATAAGTGCAATAGCCTTTTTATATAAACCAACTTACAGTGTGTTTATGAATGGAGAACCAATAGGTTACACAGAAAATAAGGCAAAATTACAACAAAAAATAAATCATTACATAGAAAATGGAGAGGGAGAAAATGAAAATCTGGCATTTGTGCAAGTTAGCAACCTTCCCAATTATAAATTATGCTTATTAAAAAAAGATATAGTAGCAAATGATGAAGAGATATTCAAGAAAGTAAAAGAACAGGGAATTACCTATTACAGATATTATGCAATCTTAGAAAACCAAGAAGAAAAATTATATGTTTCTAATTTTGAGCAAGCAGAACAAGTGGTAAGTGGATTAAAAGAAAAAAATAGTGCAAACCTTGAAAAAATATCTATAGTGGAGAAATATGAACAAGATACCAAAGACTTAGTTACTTCAGAAGAAGCTATCTCAAAGTTGTATATAGAGCCAGCTAAAGTAGTGAAAGTAGCCAAAAATGGAGCAGCCAAATATAGTACAACAGGAACCGTAAATACAGCATTAACTACCTCAGCAGGAAAAGCAAGTATAGGAATATCACTCATAAAACCAGTATCAGGAACAATCACATCAAGATTTGGAGTAGGAAGTAGCATAAGAAGGTCTTCTCATACAGGACTAGATATTGCTACATCAACAGGAACCCCAATAGGAGCAGCAGCATCAGGAACTGTAACTTTTTCAGGGTATAAAGGTTCTTATGGAAATATGATAGTAATATCCCATGGAAATGGAGTACAAACTTATTATGCACATTGTAGTAAATTATATGCAGCAGCTGGAACCCAGGTATCACAAGGACAAATCATAGCGGCAGTTGGTTCAACAGGAAATTCCACAGGACCACATTTGCACTTAGAAGTAAGACTAAATGGAGTGGCTTATAATCCTCAAAATTACGTGTATTAAAATCAAAAAAATCAGCTTATATGGTTAGTACCATTGGTGCAACTATATAAGCGATTTTTTTATACAACAAAATATTTTATGCCAACACGAATCGCATCTTTTTTTATTACAACCTTTCCATGTTCTAATAATTTAGACTCAAAATTATCAGAAAAAGAAAGCGGTTTTCCAAATTCAGACAAAGCAGAATAGAATAAATTAACCTCATCACAAGAAGTATGAATATCCCTTAAAACTAAGAAATAAGTATCTTTCCATAAATATAAAGCAGTATTTTTAGCTAATTTATTAACATCAATTCTATGTAAGCATTTAATTTTATTACAAAAATGGCAGAAAGTATCAAAGGTTTCAAAACGACAAATAGAATGTTGACTTATTTTATTAAAAGACTTTCTCTTAGCTGTTAATTTTTTCTTTTTTGTATCATTTTCAGGTAAATATTTGGTAATAGTAAAAACAAAAATATCATCTAAAGAAGAAAAAGTTTCAATCAACAATTTACAGCCATCTGTGTAAAAATTAACTTCCTTTTCAGCTTTTTTCAAAATATCAGAAAAAATTTCTTGTGTCTCAAGTGCCTTTGTCATAAGACTATGTACACTTATGTGATTAAGCCCTAATTCATTTGAATTTATAATAACGCGAATTTTATTCTCAGTAAGTTTTTCGATTTTCATAAAGATAAGTTCCCCCTTAACTCTTATTAATTATATTATACTACTTATATTATTATATGGAAAGCCACAATTTTTGGTAATCTATTTTTTAATATACCGATTCAATTAAATAAAGTCAATAAATTACATGAATTGTATACAATGTTGCTGATTTGTGATAACTTGTATAGTGCCATCCAATAATAGATTATACTATAAATTTACAGCATGATAGGAATAGTAGTCAAGGAATTGATAAGAAATAAAGAAAGAATGGTTTCAAAAAATCAATCAATCCACTTGAAAAATTTGTTAATTCAAGATATAATACCAAAAGTAGAATAAAAAAGCAATAGCCGTAAAAAGAACGGAAAAATGGAGGTAAAAAAATGGCAACAAAAGAAAAAAATATATGGGTACTATTAATATTCATTTTATCAGGTCTAGTAGTAGGCGGGTTACTAGGAGAATTAGCATCCAGAATAGACTGGTTATGGTGGCTATCTTATAGTCAAAGCTTTGGACTAGAAAATCCAATGATATTAGACTTAAGCATCATGAAAATTACCTTTGCTTTAATGTTTAGAATCAGTATATCAAGTATAATAGGTATGGTACTTGCCATATTCCTATACAAAAAAATATAATAGGGGCTAATTAGAACAAGAAAGGAACGGTATTTTTGTCTACCAAAATAAAAGAACTACCAGAATTAGAGCGACCATATGAAAAATTACAATGGTATGGAGAAAAAGCATTGTCCAATGCGGAATTACTTGCCATTATCATAAAAACAGGAACCAAACAAGAAACATCAGTACAACTAGCACAAAAAATATTAAACCTAAATGATACACAATCAGAAGGAATCAATTTTTTGCGAAACATAAGTATAGAAGAATTAATGCAAATCAATGGAATTGGAAAAGTAAAAGCAATCCAGTTAAAAGCAGTAGGGGAGTTAGCCAATCGAATGACTATGCCAAATCATTATAAAAAAATAATCGTAAAAGAACCATATGACTTAGCCAAAATAATGATGGAAGAATTAAGATTCCAAAAAAGAGAAATTGCTAAAATAGTAGTATTAAATAATAAGAATGAAATACTAAAAATAAAAGACATAGCAATAGGAGGAAGCAACTTTGCAAACCTTTGCATAAAAGACATATTAGAAGAACCAATAAAAATGAAAGCACCCAAAATTATTTTAGTACATAACCACCCAAGTGGAGATGCTACACCAAGTGAGCAAGACATCGAATTTACAAATCATTTATATGATGCTACAGCCTTATTGGGAATACAACTATTAGACCATCTAGTAATAGGAAACAAAACCTATACAAGTATTTTTTCAAAAATAGTTTTAGAAACAGAAAAATGAAACAAGAGGGACAGGTCTTTTTGTTTCAAAAATTAAAAAGAAAAATAACAAAAGAAGAAGAAAATAAAAATGAAACAAAAAGACCTGTCCCTCTTGTTTCAAAAACTAAAAAGAAAAATAACAAAAGAAGAAAATAAAAATGAAACAAAAAGACCTGTCCCTTTTGTTTCAAAAAGGAAAGAATAATAAAAAAGTGAAATAAAAAAGAACAAGCCTTTTTTATTTCCAGGAAGGAATGAAAAATGAAACTTTTTACATTTGGGTCAAAAGACATAGGAATTGATTTAGGAACAGCTAATATTTTAGTAACATTAAAAGGAAAAGGAATTGTACTAAAAGAACCATCTGTTGTTGCGATTGACAGAAAAACAGGAAATATTGTGGCAACAGGAAATGAAGCAAAAGACATGTTACGGAAGAACACCAGAACAAATAAAAGCAGTTAGACCATTAAAAGATGGTGTTATAGCAGATTTTACCGCAACACAGTTAATGCTAAAAAATTTAATTGAAAAAGTAAGTAGAAGATATAATGTAGGTAGACCAAGAGTGGTAGTTGGTGTACCTTCTGGAATTACAGAAGTAGAAGAAAGAGCAGTAGAAGAATCGGTAATACAGGCAGGAGCAAAAGAAGTTTATCTAATAGAAGAACCAATGGCAGCAGCAATTGGAGCATCTTTAGATGTAGGAGAACCAAGTGGAAGCATAATAGTAGATATTGGTGGAGGGACTACAGAGGTAGCAGTTATTTCTTTAGGAGGAATCGTTGTTAGTCACTCTTTACGTGTAGCAGGAGACGAATTAGACGAGGACATCGTCAATTATATTAAACGAGAAATGAATTTAGCTATTGGAGAAACTACAGCAGAACAAATAAAAATGAATATAGGATGTGCTATGCCACTTTTAACAGAAATGTCAATGGAAGTAAGAGGAAGAGATTTAAGTAATGGATTGCCAAGAAATGTTACTGTAACATCAACTCAAATTGAAGAAGCAATAAAAGAATCTATAATAAAAATTGTTGAAATTGTAAAAGGAACATTAGAAAAAACGCCACCAGAACTAGCATCAGACATAATGGAAAAGGGAATTGTATTAGCAGGTGGGGGAGCATTAATTCAAAATCTGGACAAACTATTAAGTATAGAAACAGGAATGCCTGTGTATATAGCAGAAGAACCTTTAGATTGTGTAGTACGAGGAACAGGCAAAACATTAGATGATTTAGAAAGACTCAAAACAGTTTTAATAAACAGTAGGAGAAGAAAATAAAAAGGTAAGGAGTAAAAAATGTATCGAAATAAAAAGGCAGGAATGATAGGTATTGTTATTACCATTATTATTTTAATACTAATTGTAATTTTTTCAAATGGGGAATCAGACAATTCCTTTTTTGAAAATGTAGCAAGTAATTTATTTATGCCAATTCAAAATGGGCTAACCTACCTAAAAAACAAAATAGGAGGAAATAATGCATTTTTTACAGACATTAATAATTTAAAAGAAGAAAATAAAAAATTAAAACAAAAAAATAACGAATTAGAGCAATCTTTAAGGGAATTAGAAAACATAAAAACACAAAATGAAACACTAAAAGAATATTTAGACTTAGCAGAAAAATATGGAGAATACAAAACCATACCAGGATATGTCATAAACAAAGATATTAGCAATTATTCCAAAACAATTGTTATCAACATAGGAAAAAAAGATGGGGTTAAAAAGAACATGACAGTCATTGGAAATCAAGGACTGGTAGGTCATGTTATTTCTACCACCAATACAACAGCTAAAGTACAAACTATTATTGATACAGCAAGTTCAGTTAGTTGTTCTATGAGTACAACCAAAGATAGCATTGTATGTAAAGGAACATTAGATGACAAATCTTTATTAAAAGCTATGTATATTCCAACAGAAGCTAATATTATCCAAGGTGATAGCATAGAAACTTCTGGTTTAGGGGGAATCTATCCAAAAGGAATCCATATTGGAACTGTAAAAAAAGTTACCAATACACAAAATATGACAGATAGGTATGCATTAGTAGAAACAGCAGTAGATTTCAACAAACTAGATACCGTATTAGTCATAACAAACCAATAAAAATGGAGGTGAACCAATTGAAGAAAACAATTATTAATATCAGTTTAATAGTAACTGCTATTTTTATCTACATTTTACAAGCTAATTTTTTTAGTTGGTTTCACATAGCAGGAATTATGCCAAATGTGTTTATCATATTTATCTTATTTATTGGATTATTCGGAGAAAAAGCAATGGGAACTATTTATGGGCTAATCGTAGGAATTTTATTAGACTTTATAATAGGAACAAAAGTAGGCATGAATAGTATGGCATTCGGTCTAATTGGTTTCCTAGCAGCCATCTTTGACAAGAACTTTTCAAAAGATAGTAGAATGACAATTATGGTTATGGTAATAGTAGCAACTGGCATTTTTGAAAGCTTAACTTATATAATAAAATATATTTTTCTTTCTAATAATATAGAAATGTTGAATTTTGTAAAAATTTTATTAATAGAAATGATTTACAACACAATTATTACCATTATTGTTTATCCATTGATGC
>CAPBNZ010000025.1:0-4538 GCA_948585895.1 uncultured Clostridia bacterium
GCTTTCAAAGCTTTCCTTTACCGATGAAGAAACGGAAAAAATGATCGATCAGATGAGCAATATAATAATAGTATCAATAACAAAAATTATGATATAGCATTATGTGGTATGACACTTTCCCCAAGTCCAAATCTTGCTACTTATTTTGGAGAAGGAAATATAGCTAATTATTCAAATGAAGAAATTAATAATATTATGGCTGAAGTTAAAAATACAACAGATGAAAATATTATAAAAGAAAAATATACGAAATTATTTGATATTTATAAAGTAGACATTCCTTATATTAGTTTATATAATAATAAATATACAGTAGCCTATAATACAGAATTAGTAGGAGAAATTACACCAAATTGGTTTTATCAATTTTATGGAATAGAAGGATGGTATAAGTAACTGGGAAGACCAATTTTAAAGGAATAGATTACGTAGAATTAAAAATAAAAATAAAAAAAGTATTGACAAAACAGATTTTTGATATATAATAAGATTATCAAACAAAAGTTCAAAAAATTGAAGGAGGAAAAATCAATGGGAGAAAATACAGAAAAAAAGAAAGCATTAGAAATGGCAATGAGCCAAATTGAAAAACAATTTGGTAAAGGATCGGTAATGAAATTAGGAGAATTTAAAGCAATGGAAATAGAAGCTATACCAACAGGAGCATTAAGTCTTGATATTGCATTAGGAATTGGAGGAGTTCCAAGAGGTAGAATTATAGAAGTCTATGGACCAGAGTCTTCTGGTAAGACAACATTAGCATTACATATTGTAGCAGAAGCACAAAAAATGGGAGGAGAAGCAGCTTTTATTGACGCAGAACATGCTTTAGACCCAGTATATGCTAAAAAATTAGGAGTTGATATTGATAATTTAATTGTATCACAACCAGACACTGGAGAACAAGCCTTAGAAATTACGGAAAGTTTAGTAAGAAGTGGAGCATTAGATGTTATTGTAGTAGACTCTGTTGCAGCATTAGTGCCAAAAGCTGAAATTGATGGTGATATGGGAGACTCTCATATGGGACTTCAAGCAAGACTTATGTCACAAGCTTTAAGAAAATTAGCAGGAGCATTAAATAAAACAAAAACAGTTTTAATTTTTATTAACCAATTAAGAGAGAAAATTGGAGTAATGTTTGGAAATCCAGAAACAACAACTGGGGGTAGAGCATTGAAATTTTATGCATCTGTTAGAATGGATATTAGAAAAATAGAAAACATTAAACAAGATGGAGAATTTAAAGGGAACCGTGTACGTGTTAAAGTAGTAAAAAATAAAGTAGCACCACCTTTTAGAGAAGCAGAATTTGATGTAGTTTATGGAGAAGGAATTTCAAAAGTAGGAAATGTTTTAGATATGGCTGTAAATTTAGATATTATTGAAAAAGCAGGTTCTTGGTTTAGTTATAATGGGGATAGAATTGGTCAAGGAAGAGAAAATGTAAAAAAATATTTAAAAGATAATCCAGAAATATTAGAAGAAGTAGAAGCAAAAGTAAGAGAAGATTTTGCTAAAGCTTTTGAGCAAAGCCTTGGTGAAGAATTACCAGGTAATGAAGAAGATAAAGAGGAATAAAAATCAAACAAAATAAATTTCTTATAAAGACTAAATAAGTAATAGGTATTAATACCCTATTGCTTATTTAATTTTTTAATAATAGTTTGAATGCTACTCCTAACCAATGAGATGAGCATAAGAAGGTTTCTTATGTTCATAGCATTTTATAAGAGGAGTCGAAGAAATTAATAAGAAATAGAGAAGCGTTGGTTTTCTGAAAATTAGCTTGCCAATTTTTTTTATCTATAGTAAAATAGGAAAGAAAGGAAAGAAGATGTATACCATAGAAGAATTTGATAAACAAAAAACAAAAATATTAAAATATGTCTTATATAAAAAAAGAACAGAACAAGAAGTGCGTAAAAGATTCTCAAATACAATAGATGAAAGGATGTTAGAAGATATCATAGAGTATTTAAAAGAAGCAAAATATATTAATGACAAAGAATTTATAGAAAAAACAGTAAATAACTTTATAGCATTAAAAAATATGTCGATAAAAGAAATTCAATATAAATTAATGACAAAAGGTTTAAGGAAAAATGAAATAGAAGATTATATATCTGAAAATAGAGAGCAATTGGAAGATTATGAAACAAAATCAGTAGAAAATATTTTTTATAAAAAATCGATATCAATGACACAAGAAGAAATAAAGCAATACCTATTAAAAAAAGGATATCAAATGGAAAATATAAAAAGAGGGGGATTGATGGACTGACCTAAATCTTACCAAAAAGGAGAGAAAATGGCAATATTAACATTAGAAACAAAGAAATATGCAATAAAAATAGATAATTTTGAAGGACCATTAGATTTATTGTGTCATTTAATAGATAAGAATAAAATGAACATTTATGATATTCATTTAAGTGAAATTACAGATCAATATATAAACTATTTAGAAGAACAAGAGAAATTAAATTTAGAGATTGCCAGTGAATTTTTAGTAATGGCTTCTACTTTGTTATACCTAAAATCTAAAAACTTGTTACCAAAACAAGAGGAAGAAGAGGAAGAATTAACAGAAGAAGAATTGATTCGTAGAATTATTGAATACAAAAAATTTAAAGAGATAAGTAAAACCTTAAAGGAAAATTATCTTGATTTTTCTAGAAGATATTTTAAAGGACAAGAAGTAATTGAATTACCAAAGCAAAAATTGGAAACGGATTATGAGAATACTTTCATACCAGAAATATATAAGGAGTTAATTCAAAAAAATCGTACAAAATTAAATCAAAATGCTAAAAATATAGAAAAAATAGCCATTACAGATACTTATACAGTAGCTAGTAAAGTAAAAGAAATGTTTAAGGTTTTAATAAAACAAAAAAGATTTGTCTTTAATCAATTATTTTCGACCAAGCAACATAATAGGCAAGAAGTAATGACTGCTTTTTCTGGACTATTAGAATTATCCAGAAGAAGTAAAGTAGAAACCAGACAAGAGGAATTATTTGGTGATATTACAGTAGAAAAAGCAAAGAAAGAATAATAAATGCAAAAACTAACCATTATGTTTAAATAAGAAAAAAGTGGAAAAACTAATAGTAAACGAATTTAAGATTTTCAAAATAGCATAGATTTTCTGTATACATTATAGTTATTTATGAGAAATTCTTGAATATAAAAATACCTCAAAAAAGGAGGCAATACAGTTGGTTTTTCTTTTTTTATTCATAGCAATTGTGACATTAGCAATTATTTTATTTTTTTCAAAAATAAGAATACAAATTATAAATTTCAAATTTAATTCGCAAAAACAAAGACATATTAATAAAGATTATAAGATAATAGTTAAATTATATGCATTCGGGTTTATACCAATTTTTAAAATAAGTATTACTAAAAATAAATTAGAAAAGATAAGATTAAAAGAGAAAATAAAAAATGTTGATTTTAATTATTTAGAGGAAAATTTGCCATTTTCTAAAGAAATAGGGAAGGCAATTAAAAGATTACATCTTTCTATCAAGAGTCTTAATTTATATGTTGATATTGGAACAGAAAATGCAAGTTTGACTTCTATGATAGTACCAATAATTGGTACTATTATTGCAATGGTATTACGTAAAAAAATGAACAATTTGGAAAATCAAGTATTTATTATACAACCAATTTATCAAAATCAAAATTTAGTAAATCTTTATGTTTCAGGTATATTTGAAGTGAAAATGAGACATATTATAAATATCATATATATGCTAAATAAAAAAGAGAGAAAAGGAGTGAAAAAATATGAGCGAACATCCCATAGAAGGGCTTATGACTACAGCTATGAATAGTATTCAAGATATGATTGATGTTAATACTATTATTGGTGAGCCAATTGAAACTTCTAATAATATCGTTATTATTCCTATATCAAAGGTATCATTTGGATTTGCAGCAGGGGGTAGTGAATTTAAAGGGGAAACAATAGATGAATATACCAAAAGAGAAAAAGAAGAGGCCATACAATATAGATTACCATTTGGTGGAGGTAGTGGTGCTGGAGTGACAATTAATCCAATTGCTTTTCTTGTGATTCAGTCGAATAATGTAAAATTAATGCCAGTTAATCATACATCTTCTTTAGATAAGCTATTAGATTACATGCCAGATTTAATAGAGAAAACAAATACTATGATGAATCGTTGTATACAAAATAGAAAAGAGGAGACACAAAAAATATTAAAAGAAATGCAAAACAAGCATAATAAGAGTATGAAAAAAGAAGAAGAAGACAAAAAGGCAATTGAAAAAAAGATTGAAAAAGAAGTAGAAAAAGTGAAAAACAATAAAAAACCAAAATTAGATGAAACTTATGAATTTGAATATGATGAAACAATGGAAGATGAATAGAAATCTATTCAAAACCAATCCTTTTTCTAAAAACAGATGCTATTATTAGTTCCTATCTGTAAAAAATTTTATAAATAGTACACAAATTAAAATAAGAATGATATAATAACAAAGAAAATAAAAAACAG
>CAPBNZ010000025.1:4553-4903 GCA_948585895.1 uncultured Clostridia bacterium
GGGATAGCATGATTCGTTTAGTAGCAAGTGATATAGATGGAACGATGATAGGAGAAAATAATAATATAACACAAAAGAATCGAAAGGCCATTAAAGATATGAGGCAATCTAATATTGATTTTACAATATGTACAGGAAAGCCATATTCTATGGTTAAGAACTTTTGCAAAGATTTACAGGCTAACTATGGTATTTTTGGAAATGGGAATCAAATTATTAATTTAAAAACAGGAAAAGAGATTTTTCGAAAAACTTTGTCACAAGAGCAAGTTAATATATGTAATTCTGTAGTTAAGAGAGATAAATTACATATCCACTTATATACAGAAAATGAAGTAATTACACCACAA
>CAPBNZ010000025.1:4913-7622 GCA_948585895.1 uncultured Clostridia bacterium
TTATTACAGAAGCTCTTATGTATATGGATTTAAGAAATTTTGTACTAAAAGATTCAATTTATCATAGTAATCTAGATTTTAAAGTAGTTCCTAATATAGAGGAATATATTAAACAATATCAGCCAACTGTTTTTAAATTAGTTATTTCAAGTCCCTCTAATTTACAATATTTAAAAGATGAGTTGGACAAAGTGATTAACTTAACAATCTATCGAGTAAAAAAATCTAATCAATATAAAGATAGGGTTATTAATAAGGAATATGAATATTTAGACATTACACCAAGTAATACCAATAAAAATGAAGCATTAACTATGCTTACCCAATATTTAGAGCTTTCTTCTTCAGAGGTTATGGCAATAGGAGATAATTTAAATGATGTAGATATGATTCGATATGCTGGTGTTGGAGTAGCAGTAGCAAACGCTTATGATGATGTAAAAAAAGTAGCAACCTATACAACTAGGAATAATGCAGATAATAGTGGGTTTGCAGAGGCAATTTATAAATACATTTCTTTTAATTAAAGATATTCTTCATAGGAATGATAAGATGGATTAATGAATGAAATATGTCATAAAACTACCTTAAAAAAAAGGAAAGAACTCTATAACTTAGTGTAGAATTCTTTCTTTTTTAGATAGAGTTAATAGTTAAGCTAACTTCTAAGCAAATCTATCCAAGAATAGATAACTTTTTTTGACATCGTAAATAGATTCACTTTTTCTATATTACTTTTTGCAACAATATCTACAGTAGACAACATTTGGCCATCTAACATGAATGAAATTTCACCTAATTTTTGACCAGCTGTTATAGGAGCAGAAACATTGTCTTCTAACGTTAAATGTTGTTCTATGTTTTTATCTTTTCCTTTTTCAATTAAAGTACCACAATTTTCTGCTAAAATAGCATCAACATTTGAACGAACACCTTTGTTAACAGAAAGTGTTTTTATGGTTTCCTCTTTTTTTCCAAATTGCCTAAAAGAAAAAGTATTAAAACCATAATCTAGTAGTTTTTGAGCCTCAGCAAAACGAACTTTAGTAGAAGGAGCTTTCATAATAACAGCAATTAAAGATAAGTCATCTCGTGTAGCACTAGCCGATAAATTATATAAAGCTAACCCAGTGGAACCTGTTTTTAAACCAGTTGCTCCTTTATAATTTCTTATTAATTTGTTTGTGTTAGTAAGACCTGATTTTCCATCACGCAAAGAATCGGTCCAAATAGTTGTATATTGTGTTATCTGAGGATGCTTATTTAATAGTTCTCTTGACATTAAACTAATATCATAGCTAGAAGTAACATGACCATCTTCATCTAAACCATGGCAATTTTTAAAACTTGTATCATTCATTCCTAATTCTTTTGCTTTATCATTCATCATCTGGACAAAAGCTTCTTCTGAACCAGCAATGTATTCTGCCATAGCAACAACACAGTCATTAGCAGAAGCCACACAAATTGCCTTTAACATTTCATTTACAGTTAAAGTTTCTCTAGGGTCTAACCAAATTTGTGAGCCACCCATAGCAGCAGCATTTTCACTACATGGAATGGAATCATTAAGTGTAAGTTTTCCATTATCAATAGACTCCATAATAAGCAAAATACTCATAACCTTTGTAACAGAAGCAGGACGTAATGGTTCATGACTATTATGCTCATATAAAACTTGACCAGTAGATTGTTCTATTAAAATAGCAGAAGGTGATTCCAAGTTTAAAGTATTAGAATCTGTTTCTTTGTCTGCATTTGTAGCAATGGTGTTGTTTGTATTTTCTGTATGATTGGAATTAACAGGATTAGAGCTACTAGACCATACATATGTAGTTTCCTCTGCGAAACAGGGTAAGGCAAAAGAAAAAAGGATGGTAAAAAAAAGAAAAAAAGAAATTGCTAATTTAAATTTCTGCATAAATATCCCTCCAATTTATTAATATCATCCTATTCACTTTGAAAGACAAATATGCCGTATAGGAACGTTTCTTTTTCAACATTTGCTTCTTATCCAATATACTTTAATTAGATAGAATGAATAAAAAGAAATATTCCCCATACGACTTATTTAATGGATAACAAAGTGGTTGTAACTGTTGCATCATCAGTAGAAGCTAATATTTTAATATCATATTCTGATTCATTTCTGAATTTTAAATCGTAGCTTCCATAAGCTACAGCAGCATCTTTTCCTTTAGCAATATAAGGCACAGAATTACTGTGAGAATGTCTTTCTGTAACAACTAAGTTTGGAACAGATAAAATAGCATTATATAGAGTGGAACTGATTTGACAGTTGCCGACCTCCTAAGCCCTTTTTCTTATTTCCATTTTTGTCAAAAATATCTGCTTTTTGATATCCTTTGCTAGTGGAAGCTTCTCCTACTGTGCTACAAAAAGAAAAGGTGGTTCCTTTTTTTACAATTGTTCCATCCAAAGTTTTACAAGTGATAGAAATATTGTTTTGGCGAGCAGTATCTTTTGAATATATTTTAGTTGTAAAAGTAGCAATCTGTTCTTCGTTATTAGAAGAAGGTGGCGTATTTTTTTCTTTTGATGTACTTTGTGTTATTTGATTTTCATTTGTTTCTTTATTTTCTTCTGTTTGATTAGAAGAATGATTAGCAGAAGTTTTATCTACTTCATAGTTACTCTCATTAGAAGAAGGAGAGATATTCTTAAAATAAAGAAAAATTCCTACACCAA
>CAPBNZ010000025.1:7659-23457 GCA_948585895.1 uncultured Clostridia bacterium
CAACTTTTTTTATTCATTTTAATCACCAGAAATAGTATAACCAAAAACACGCAAAATTATTGACAATTTTAAAAAATAAAAGTATAATTAATAAGTAATTAAAAAGGAGAAAAGTGATGTTACAAAAAAATTGGAAAAGAATTGGAATGATAATTTTAATTGTAGCCTGCGTTTTTAATGTTATGGGAAAATTAATACATAAATTATCATTAAATAAAGAAATGCTATATTCAGCAGAATATATGCAAGAAGAACAACAAAATGAACAAAATCAAAAATAATACTTGAAAAAAATAAAAAAATATGTTATCATAAAAAACAGTCTAATTATTTTAAACATAAGAAAGAGGTGAACTGAAAATGAAAGAAGGAATACATCCTAATTATAACCAAACAACAATCACATGTGCATGTGGTAATGTTTTAGAAGTTGGATCAACAAAAAAAGATTTAAAAGTAGACGTATGTTCTAAATGTCATCCATATTGGACAGGAAACTTGAGACAAGAAACAGTTGGTGGTAGAGCAGATAAATTCAAGAAAAAATATGGTCTTGCATAATAAAAGAGAAAGAGGGATAGTTTAAACTATTTCTCTTTCTTTTATTATGAAGTAAAGTTGCTTAAATTTTTGAAATATCTGAATCTTCAATATAATCGTAAACATCTAATTTAATCTTCTTATTGGTTAAAGGCAATAGTACATATCCTTTGGTTGTAAGAAATACAGGATAGTTAAAAGCATTAATAAAAAGTTCAATATTTCCATTATTATTGGAATCATATCCATAACCGATTTCAATAAAATTGTTTTTCTCATCTTTTACAAAAAGTAAAACATAAGGTCTAAAGTTATTATCCATATCAAGAATTTCATAAGTAGCCAGATACAAATCTATAAATTTCATATTTTCTAAGGATAAACGTTTTATGTATTTGATGTCTAAAAGATTCATCTTTCTACTATCTTCAGGCATAAAATTATAATTACTTAATTGATTGACAGGAATACGTTTAGCACTATCTGTAAAATATAAATTAATAGTATTTCCTAAATCATAATCAATATAGCTTTTCATATCTAATTGTCCCCATAAAGTAAGTAAATCTTCATTATATTTTCTTTTCTTGTTTTTATCTAGAAGTTCTAGTATATAAAGATTTTCAAAGTAGGAATAATCAACAGAGGTAGCAAAACGACCTTTTTTGTATAATTTGGTATAATCATATTGATAATTTTTTTTACTAATATTTGTTTTTAATAAAGAATCAAATTTTCCCATTATTTTCTCCAATCATAATTTATATTATATTAGAATAGACAATAATAAGATTATATCATGAAATAGGAAAACTGCAACAAATTTGTTGCAAAATATATAAAAATGTAATAAAATAAGCAAGTATAATGGAGGTTTTAAAGTGGATACATCAAATGAAGTAAAAGAACAAGAAAAATATAGGAAAAAAGTAAAAGAAATAAATCAGAATAAAATACAAAAATACACCATGCTAACAATGGGATGTCAATTAAATGAAAACGATTCAGAGAAATTATGTGGTATGTTAGAACAAATGGGATATCAAAGAACAAATAATCAAAAAGAAGCAGATTTAGCGTTATTTAATACTTGTTGTGTTAGAGAAAATGCTGAAGACAAACTATTTGGTAAATTAGGAGAACTAAAAAGGTTAAAAGAAGAAAAGGGGATAATCATAGCAATTGGTGGTTGCATGATGCAAGAAAAGCATATTACAGATAAAATTAAAGAGAGTTATCCTTTTGTAGATATTTTATTTGGAACTCATACCCTACATAAATTTCCAGAAAATTTATATAAAGTTTTAGAAGAAAAGAAAAAATTAGAAGACATCATAGATATTGATGGCAAAATTTATGAAGGATTACCCATCAAAAGAGATAGCAATATCAAAGCATCTGTCACCATTATGAATGGATGTAACAATTTTTGCAGTTACTGTATTGTACCTTATGTACGTGGAAGAGAAAGAAGTAGGAAACCAAGAGATGTTATTAATGAAGTAAGAGAATTAGCAAGGCGTGGATACCAAGAAATAACGTTACTAGGTCAAAACGTTAATTCTTATTTAAGGGTAGAAAGAGAAAGAGGAATGGAATTGGAAGCATACGAAGGAGTCAATTCTTTTGCAACCCTCTTAAAAGCCATTAACAAAATAGAAGGAATAGAAAGAATTCGATTTGTATCACCACATCCAAAAGATTTTACCGATGATGTCATGGAAGCCATTGCAAGCTGTGATAAGGTATGTAAATTAGTGCATTTACCATTACAATCTGGAAATAGCAAAGTTTTAAAGGAAATGAATCGAAATTACACAAAAGAACAATATTTAACTTTAGTAGAAACAATGAAAGCAAAGATACCAGACTTAACATTATCTACTGATATTATTGTTGGCTTTCCAGGAGAAACAGATGAAGAATTTGAAGATACATTAGATGTAGTAAGAAAAGTAAAATTTGAACAAGTGTATATGTTTATTTACTCTAGAAGAGTGGGAACGCCAGGCGATAAAATGGAAAATCAAATTCCAGAAGAACACAAACATAATAGATTTAATAAACTAAAAGCATTAGTAGAAAGTCAAATTGAAGAAAATAATCAAAAATATGTAGGAAGTGTGCAAAGAGTTTTAGTAGAAGGAGAGAGCAAAAATAACAAAGAATTATTAACAGGAAGAACAGATAGTAATAAAGTTGTTATTTTTGAAGCAAGTAGAGAATTAATAGGAAAAGTAATCGATTTAAAAATTGTTTCAGAACATATGTGGTACTTGAAAGGAGAAATAGAAATATGACAGAAAAAGCACAATATTCACCAATGATGCAAAAATATTTAGAAACCAAAGAAGAATATAACGATTGTATTTTATTTTATCGATTAGGAGACTTTTATGAAATGTTCTTTGATGATGCAATTTTGGTAGCAAGAGAACTAGAAATAACTTTAACAGGAAAAGATTGTGGACAAGCCGAGAAAGCACCAATGGCAGGAGTTCCACATCATGCAGCAGAAATGTATATTGCAAAACTAGTAGGAAAAGGATATAAAGTAGCCATTTGTGAACAATTAGAAAATCCAAAAGAAGCAAAAGGGATTGTAAAAAGGGGTGTGATTCGTGTTGTTACACCTGGAACGATAGTAGAGAGCAATATGCTAGAGGAAAGAAAAAATAATTATATCATGTCAATCTTTAAATCAGGTATTTACTTTGGTATCAGTATTTGTGATATATCAACAGGTGAATTTTATTGTGCAGAAATAAAAGACAATCATAATTTTCCTATGTTATTAGATGAAATTGCAAGGTATATGCCATCTGAATTAGTGGTTAATTCTATGATGGCAGATTGTAGTGAAGAAATGGGTAAAATTAAAGAAAGATTTGAAAATGTTTATATTACAAAATTGAATGATAAATTTTTTCAAACAGAAGTAGACAATTTAGAATTAAGATTTAGCATTGTGGATAATAATGATAAGAAAATACAAAATTTTTCAGAAAAAGTATTAGCTATTTGTTCGATTCATGCTTTGGTAGAATATATAGAACAAACACAAAAAACAACTTTAGACCATATTAATAAAATTATTGTATATCAATTATCCAGGTATATGGCATTAGATATTAATGCTAGAAGAAACTTAGAAATTACAGAAAAGTTAAGAGATAAATCGAAAAAAGGAACTTTATTATGGGTATTAGATAAAACATCTACTTCAATGGGAGGAAGAGCCTTAAGAAGATGGTTAAATGACCCTCTTGTAGATGTTTCAGAAATTAATAGAAGACTAGATGCTGTAAAAGAACTAAAAGATGATGTCATATTGAGAGGAGATATGATAGAGAGTCTCAAAAAAGTATATGACATTGAACGTCTAGCAGGCAAAATGGCCTATGGAAATGCCAATGCAAGAGACATGATTACCTTAAAAAACTCTTTGCTAAAATTGCCAGAAATAAAAAAATGTTTAGCTAATTGCAAAACAGATGTATTAAAAGATTTAGCAGATAACCTAGACGAATTACAAGATATGTATCAGTTAATTGATAGTGCTATTATGGATGACCCACCAATGACAATTAAAGATGGTGATATTATCAAATTAGGATATGACAAAGAAATTGACACGTTAAAAACAGCACAAGTAGAAGGTAAAAATTGGCTAGTGCAATTAGAACTAGAAGAAAGAGAAAAAACAGGAATTAAGAACTTAAAAATAGGATTCAATAAAGTGTTTGGTTATTTTATTGAGGTAACAAAATCCTATCTAAATCAAGTACCAAACCGCTTTGTTAGAAAACAGACTTTAACCAATGCGGAAAGATATATAACAGAAGAATTAAAAAATTTAGAAAATCAAATCTTAGGAGCAGAAGAAAAAGTAGTAAACCTAGAATATAATGCTTTTGTACAAATAAGAGAGGAAATTGCTAATAATGTAAAAAGATTACAAAAAACCAGTGAAGTAGTAGCTAGTTTAGATGTTTTAACCTCTTTTGCAGAAGTAGCAGAAGACATGAATTATTGTATGCCAGAAGTCAACTCTTCTGGGATAATTGATATCAAAAACGGAAGACATCCTGTCATTGAAAAAATACTAGGAGCAGGAAGCTTTGTTGAAAATGATACCTATTTAGATAAACAAGAAAATCGTCTATCCATTATTACTGGACCAAACATGGCAGGTAAATCTACCTATATGAGGCAAGTGGCTTTAATTACTTTGATGGCACAAGTAGGAAGTTTTGTACCAGCTGAATTTGCTAAAATAGGGGTAGTTGATAAAATTTTTACCAGAGTAGGAGCATCAGATGATTTAAGTATGGGACAAAGTACCTTTATGGTAGAAATGATGGAAGTAGCCACTATCTTAAAAGAAGCAACCGAAAATAGTTTGGTTATTTTAGACGAAATTGGAAGAGGAACATCTACTTATGATGGATTATCTATTGCATGGGCAGTTGCTGAATTTATTAGTAATAAAGAGAAATGTGGAGCCAAAACATTATTTGCTACTCATTATCATGAATTAACAGAATTAGAAGACAAAATAGAGGGAATTAAAAATTATTCCATTGCTGTTAAAGAAAAAGGAGAAGATATTATCTTCTTAAGAAAGATTATAAGAGGAGGAGCAGATGAAAGTTACGGTATCCATGTTGCTCGTTTAGCAGGTGTACCAAAAGTGGTGACGAAAAAAGCAGATGAGATATTACGTTCTTTAGAAAGAAAAAACATTGTAACTGGTAAAAAACAAGAGAAACAGGACAAAAAACAAGTAGAGGGACAGTTTGATATGTATCATTATAAATTAGCAGAGATTGCTCATGAAGTAGATAAAATTAATTTAAATGAATTGACACCAATTGATGCACTCAATACATTAGTAAGAATAAAAGAAAAAATGAAATAATGAAAGGAATGAATTAAAATGTCAAAAAATAAAAAAATAATATTATCAGCACTATTATTGGCACTATTAATTATACTATCTAGATTTTTATCGATTAAAACCCCAATTGTGACTATTAGCTTTTCTTTTGTGCCAACCATGTTATGTGCCATTTGGTTAGGACCAAAGTGGACAGTATTAATTAATGTTCTTGCTGATTTAATTGGTGCTACCTTGTTTCCGTTTGGTTCGTTTTTTATTGGATATACGATTACCACAGCAGTTGCAGCATTGATTTATGGTGTATTATTATTTAAAAAGGAAGAAGATACCTATACAGAAAAGCAATTTATCATAAGAGTTCTATTAGCATGCATCTTAGTTACAGGAATTGCTAATATAGGGTTAAATACATTATGGCTAAGTATTACAACAGGAAAAGCTTTTATGGTATTAATAGCATCAAGATTAGTAAAAGAATTGGTTATGATACCAATAAAAGTAATAACTATAATTTTCTTAGAGAGAGCTTTAAGAAAACCATTTAATAAATATTTAAGAGGTCAAAATGATTAAAGTAAGAAACGTAACCTATGGATATAAGAAGGAAAATGACATATTAAAAGATATTACAATTGACATAAAGGATAATGAAACGATTGTAGTTATGGGGAGAAATGGATCTGGAAAATCGACCCTTGGAAAATTGATTTCTGGGATTATTAGACCAAAAGAAGGAAAAATCTTAATCGATGATTTAGATATAGCAGATAAGAAAAATAAAGAGGAAATCCGAAAAAAAATAGGAATTGTATTTCAAAATCCAGAAAACCAGATTATTTTTAATAATATAAAGGATGAGTTATCATTTGCTTTAAAAGATTTAAAAAGTGAAGAAGTAGAAAAACGTATACATGAGGTATTAAGTAAAGTACACATGGAAGACAAAATAAAAGATGATTTATATGAATTATCTTTAGGTCAAAAACAAAGAATCGTTATTAGTGAAATACTTGCTAAGCATCCAAAATATATTGTATTTGATGAGCCAACTACCATGATTGATAGCAAAGGCAAGGAAAAGATACACAATATCATAGAAGAATTAAAAAAAGAGGGCTATACGATTTTATATATAACAAATATGGCAGAAGAAATATTACTAGCAGATAGAATTCTCATATTAGATAATGGCAGAATAGTAGAAGAAATAAAAAGAGAAGAATTATTAGATAAGTTACAAGTAATGGAACAGTATGATATTAAAATTCCAGTTTTATTAGAGATATTACAGGAGCTTAAAAAAGAAAAATTTGAAATCAATCTAAAAGATTATTCTGTTCAAGAATTGGTAATTAAATTAAAGGAAATGATAAAAAAATGAAAAATGTTATTATGTTTTTGAGTTTTGTTATATATGCAACTTTTATATTTTTTATTAACAATTATACACTACTTTTAATTGTGTTATTATTAAATGTTTTAGCAATGATAATATTTCAAATCCATCTAAGAGGCACAATTAGGAATTTATTAAAAATCTTGCCATTTGTGTTGTTTACAGTTGTTATTAATGGCATTTTATCTGGTTATGAATATGCCATTTTTATAGGAATTAAGTTGATTTTAGTATGTAATATCACCTATATTTATTCCAAGACAACAACAGTAAGGGGGATAGCCGGTACAATAAAAATATTGTGTTTACCATTGAAACTAATTAAAATAAATCCAGAAGAAATCGAGTTGCTAGTTTGTATTTCTTTATCTATGATACCAATTCTAAAAAAAGAATATAGTCAATTGAAAGAAGCATGTATAGTAAAAGGAATCAAGATAAATAGTAAGAATATGAAAATTATATTAGCAAAAGCAATGATTTCTATTATGAAAAGAGTAAATGAAATAGAAGAATCTATTATAGAAAAAGGATATGGAGAAATATAAAATTAACTAAAAAGTACAAAATATTTTTAGCAATGTTATTAGTTATGTTATTCTGATAGGATAACGCAAACTAATAACATTGTTTTTTACACCTTACGTTTTTTTATTTATTATTTTTTTAAATAAATTCTTTGAACATACAACTTATTGGCAAAAGATTGAACAACATTTCGTAATATATATTGCTCTTCTGATAGTTTACTATTTTTTACATAATTTTTTTCGGCAAAAACAATACGAATAGCTTTTTCTAATTCCGAGCAGAAACGATTGTAAGCTAATTCAATAGGAGATGTCTCAATTGCTAAATGAATTAATTTTTTAATATCATTAATACTATATACCTGTTTCAATACAAAAACAACAAATAAAGAAGCAATATGTTGTTTATTGTATTTCTTATTCATAGGTGGTTTGATAATATTATGTTTTACATAGTTATTAATCATAGTTTTTGTTATAATTTTTTCTTCTTTTTCATTATCACTTTTAATATAACCAGATAAATATTCTTCTAACAAACAAACCAGTTGGTCAATATATAAATCGATATTGGGAAGTTCATTCCATCTAGGTAAATGAAAAGCTTTAATTTCTTTGTTCACTTACAATCACCTCATCCACTAATCTTTTTTAGTTTAATTAACAATAACAAAAAGTATCATAACACCTTTTGAATAGTTAGTCAATTACTTGACAAGATATTGGGTATATGATAATCTAGTAATTAATACTAGATAAAGGAGAAAAAGTATGGAAAGAGAGAAATATTTTGAAGCAACAGAATTTCATAACATTAAGGAGCTTATGTATGATTCTGTTCAAAAATATAATGAAAAAACAGCTTTTATCATAAAACACAAAGACAATAAAGAAGTATCTTATGAAAATATAAGTTATACAAGACTATTAGAAGAAATTAATCATTTAGGAACTAAATTTTATGCCTTAGGATATCAAAATAAAAGAATTGCAGTGATAGGAAGAAATCGTTATGAATGGGTAATTACACATTTAACCAATTTATTAGGTGGAATACTTAGTATACCATTAGATAAAGAATTACAGGTTGATGAACTAGAAAGTTGTTTTATTCGAAGCAAAGCAGATGTTGTGGTATTTGATGAGAAATATAAGGAAAATATAGAAGAAATTCGAAGAAGAGGAAATGCAAAAATAGAAAGTTATATTTGTATGAGTGAACAAGAAGGGTATCTATCAATACCAGAATTAAAAAAGCAGGGAAAACAAATTTTAGAATCTGGTAATAAGGAATACTTAGAAGCTGAAATTGATAGTTACAAAATGAATGTATTATTATTTACATCAGGGACTACCTCAAAATCAAAAGCAGTTATGCTTTCTCAAAATAATATCGCATCTAATGTATATAGCATGCAATTAGTAGAAGATATTAGAAAAGAAGACGTAAATATAGCATTTTTGCCATTTCATCATATCTTTGGTTCTACTTGTATGGTGGTAATGCTAGCATTTGGTGTGACAACTGCATTTCCAGATGGACTTCGCTATATTGCACAAAATTTAAAAGAATATAAAGTATCTATCTTTGTAGGGGTTCCTTTGTTAGTAGAAGCCATTTATAAAAGAATAGAAAAAGGAATCGAAAAACAAGGGAAAGCCAAAACAGTAAAGATAGCTAAAAAGATTAGTAATATTTTATTAAAATTGCATATTGACATCAGAAAAAAACTATTTAAACAAATTTTAGATGAATTAGGTGGGCATATGAGATTTGTAATTTCTGGAGGAGCTCCATTAGATAAAAAAGTAGCACAAGGATTTAATGAATTGGGTATTCATGTAGTACAAGGATATGGATTAACAGAAACGTCACCAGTTATTGCTGCTGAAAATTATAAAAAAATGAAATATGGTTCCATTGGTTTTCCAATGGAAAATGTGGAATTACAATTGGTAAATCAAGATGAGCAAGGAGTAGGAGAAATTAGAGTAAAAGGTCCTAATGTTATGCTTGGATATTATGAAAATGAAGAAGCTACGAAAGAAGTATTAAAAGATGGATGGTTCTATACAGGAGACTTAGCTTATTTTGATAAAGAAGGTTATTTATTCTTAGCAGGAAGAAAAAAAGATATGATTGTTTTAAAAAATGGTAAAAAAGTATTTCCAGATGAATTAGAAACCTTAGTAAATCGTATAGAAGAAGTAAAGGAATGTATAGTTTATGGAATGCCAGATAATAAGGACAAAAATGATATAAAACTTTCAGTTAAAATAGTTTATGACAAAGAAGTAACAGATGAAAAATATCCAGAAATTACATCAGAAGAATTAGAAAATATAATCTGGCAAAAAATTAAGCAAATAAATAAAACATTTCCACCATATAAATATATTAAAAATATGATTTTAACAGATCAAGAATTGATTAAAACAACAACACAAAAAGTAAAAAGGAATGAAGAAATTAAAAATTTATTAAAACAATGATTTTTGGGACGTAGAAATTAATCATTATCAATAGAGTTAAACTTAAAAAGAAAGAGGGTTCTTATTTTAGGATACCCTCTTCCTTTTTTAAACGAATTGTATTAGACATTAGAATTTATTTATATGTTCTTATTTATTTGATTTCTGTTATTTTTAAATTAAATTTGTCTTCGAAAACTTTTTTCTTAGCGATATATTCTTTTGTTTTAAACCCTTTTACATCAATTACTTCTGTCGAGTTATCTTTATGAAAAACAATAAAATCTGCTTTGTATTTTAAACTAGGTGCTAAAATAAAAGTTGGTTGCAAGCAGAAACCATTAATTTCTTTACCTTGTAATCTTAGTTTTAGTTCGCAATAATAATCTGCTTCTTTTTGGCTGTCAAAAGTATGCCCATCAATTGAAACTTTGTTAGCTCTATATTTATTTTTTGTTTTATTTCCACTTGTGAAGTTTTTATAATCATCAACTGTCCAGTGTTCCATTTTTATACACTCCTTATATTATTTTGTAGTGCTATTATATAAAAAAAAGAAAAAAAGTGCAACTTTTCTGGTTAATATATATTCATTTTCTATAAAATATGTTATAATATACATAAAAACCGAGGAGGAAAAGTGATGGATGAAAGGAAAAAAACACTTGAGGACAAATGTAAAAAGTGTTTTGAAAGATTTTCTGCCTTTAATTTAGAGGGCAGAACATTTCCTTATTCGCGTTGTAAACGGTGCGATGTAGGAAGATTGCTTCACCAGACAGATGACCCCAAATGGGTTGCTGACTGTGTGAAACGAGAGGTATAATATTAAGAGGGGGTCGGAGACTCCCTCCCTTTTGTGATTTTAATAGAGAATATTGGGTGAATAATAAGAAAATAGGAGGGGAAAAATGGAATTTAATATACCAGAGTTTTTAAAATCAATGTTAGAAAAACAATATGGAATCGAAATGACAAAAAAAATTGTGCAAGGATACTGTGAGAGGAGACATACTACACTTCGAACAAATACTTTAAAAAGTAAAGTGGATGAAATAGAAATGGTCTTAATAAAGGAAAAAATAGAATATGAAAAAGTGGAATGGACACAAGAAGCATTTATTTTAAAAAATGCTCTTGAAAAAGAAATAAAAGCATTAGATATATATAAAGATGGAAAAATTTACTTGCAGAGTTTATCTTCTATGTTGCCACCTATTATATTGCAACCACAACAAGGAATGGATATTTTAGATATGACAGCAGCACCAGGAGGAAAAACAACACAAATAGCAGCTATTACAAAAAACAAAGCAAGCATCACAGCATGTGAAATGAATAAAATACGAGCAGAACGACTGAAATATAATATAGAAAAACAGGGAGCTAATGTATATGTGATAATACAAGATGCAAGAAAAATAGATAATTTTTTTTCATTTGACCAAATTTTACTAGATGCACCATGTAGTGGTAGTGGAACAATTAACTTACAGAAAAGTAGTACAAAAGAAACATTTACTATGAGATTAATTGAAAAATCAGTAGCTATACAAGAAGCTCTATTAGAAAAAGCTATAAATGTATTAAAGCCAGGAAAAGAAATGATATATTCCACCTGTTCGATTCTATCTTGTGAAAATGAAGAAATTCTTAATAAGGTAATCAAAAAGAAAAAAATAGAAATTCTCCCAATTGAGTTTAACGGAAAAGAGAAGCTGCCACTTCTTCCAACTAAAATAAAAGGGACGTTATGTGTATGTCCAAATCAATTATATGAAGGATTCTTCCTTGCTAAAATAAGAAAATTAAATTGAGTTTAGAGTTTATTAATTCAATGGCATTAAGTATGATTGTTTTACACTTTACATATCGCAACTAGTGAATTTTAATTATAATCAGTTGCTCTCATTACACTTGTTAATGTTCACCTGGTTGTTTACACAGTGTTTTAATAAAAAATCATATATGGTATCTCAGACTTAATGACATTGGATTAATAGGCTACTCAAGTCAGAACAAAAAAGGTAACATTTGTATTGATTGTTATGGGAGAGGCTGTTTTGGATTGGTTTACATCTTCAGTAAAAATAGAAGTATTTAGTTGTGGAACAGTTAACATTCTAGATGCAGTAGTAACATTTTTAGAATTATAAAAGAATTTAATTTTTATTCTTGGTAAAAAGTATTAAATTTTTAGTTTTTGAAGGAGTAAAAAGAAATGCTGTTTTTTATAGTTGACATATTTTTTCAATATATTATAATAGAAATAAGTATTAAAAGAAAGGAAGATTAAAATGATATTTATATCAGCACAAATTTGTGGAATAATAGCATTAATACTTACAGTAATTTCGGTTCAATTTAAAACCAAGCAAAAAATTATAATGTGTTTTGTATTTGCAAATTTAGTAGCGTCCATTCAATTTTTTTTGTTGAATGCCATTACAGGAGCAGTTATATCTATAATTAATACAATTAGATGTATGGTATTTTACTATTATAAGAAAAAAGGTAAAAAACCATCACTAGCAATACTGTTATTGTTTGAGATAGTGGCAATTGTTTCTGGAATTATTAGTTGGCAAAATATATGGAGCATCATACCTATCGTTGCTACAGTTCTTTATACATATGGATTATGGCAAGATGATGTAAAAATAATTAGGATAACAACAGCAATTGTAGGATTAGGATGGGCAATTTATGACATTATAGTTATGGCATATATAGGAGCAATACAAGAAAGTTCACAATTTGTATCAGCAATCATAGCATTAATTAGGAAAAATAAGAAATAGGAATGGTTAAATAAAAGGGGATAAGAAAAAACGAAAAATTGTACAATTGCATTTTAGCTGCACTAAGAAAATGATGGAAGAATGCATAAAAAAAGAAGAGAAAATTATTGTTATAGAATATCCTTTTAGTGTTACATGGCAACCATTTTTTAATAAAATTGCTGAAAAATATGGTTATGATATACTTACAGCAAAATTATATGGAAATTATACAAATTTTTGGTTAATAGGTGTCATTTTTTCAGACACAAAGGAGGAAAAATGTTTGAATTAGTATCAGAATATAAGCCAACAGGCGACCAACCAAAAGCAATAGAATATTTAAGCACAGGAATAAGGGCAGGAAAAAAATTCCAGACACTTCTAGGCGTTACAGGTTCTCGGAAAAACTTTCACAATGGCAAATATAATTGAAAAAGTACAAAAACCAACACTTGTTCTAGCACACAATAAAACGTTAGCACGGACAATTGTTCAGTGAGTTTAAAGAGTTCTTCCCTAAGAACAATGTAGAGTATTTTGTTTCTTATTATGATTATTATCAACCAGAAAGTTATATACCATCTTCTGATACTTATATTGAAAAGGATTCTTCTGTTAATGACGAAATTGATAAATTGCGTCATTCTGCCACTTTATCATTATTTGAAACAAAAGATGTTATTATTGTGGCATCAGTATCTTGTATTTATGGTTTGGGAAATCCCATTGATTACCAAGAAATGATGTTATCACTAAGACCAGGGATGCAAAAAAGCAGAAATCAAGTATTAAAGAAATTAATTTCAATGCAATATACGAGAAACGAAATTGACTTTAAAAGAGGGACGTTTAGAGCTAAAGGTGATATTGTAGAAATTTATCCATCTGATCAATCGGAATCAGCTGTTCGAGTAGAATTTTGGGGAGATGAGATAGAAAAAATTACAGAAATCAACCCATTAACAGGAAAATCAATTGGAATTAGAAGGCATATTTTAATTTCACCCGCTTCTCATTATGTTACAACGAAAGACAAAATGGAAAGAGCAATTATTACAATTGAACAAGAGTTGGAAGAAAGAGTCAAATACTTTAAATCACAAAATAAATTAATTGAAGCTCAAAGAGTAGAAGAGAGAACCAACTTTGATATAGAAATGATGAAAGAAACGGGATTTTGTTCAGGTATTGAAAATTATTCAAGACATATTAGTGGAAGAGAACAGGGGAGTCGACCATATACTTTATTTGACTATTTCCCAGATGACTTTCTATTGTTAATAGATGAATCTCATGCAACAATACCACAAGTAAGGGCAATGTATAATGGAGATAGAGCAAGAAAGGAATCGTTAGTAAACTATGGGTTTCGTTTGCCATCAGCATTTGATAATAGACCATTAAAATTTAGTGAATTTGAAGAAAAAGTAAATCAAGTGATTTTTGTAAGTGCTACACCAGCTGATTATGAGAAAGAGCATAGTAAGGATAACGTAGTAGAACAAATTATAAGACCTACTGGTTTATTAGACCCTAAAATAGAAGTAAAACCAGTTACCAATCAAATAGACGATTTATTAGAACAAATACGAATTAGGGTAGAAAGAAAAGAAAGGGTTCTAGTGACAACATTAACCAAGAAAATGGCAGAGGATTTAACAGAATATCTAAAAAGCTTAGAGGTAAAAGTAAATTATATCCATTCTGATACAAAGGCATTAGAAAGAATGGAGATTATTCGTAAATTGAGACTTCGGTGAATTTGATGTATTAATAGGTATCAATTTGCTAAGAGAGGGATTAGATATACCAGAAGTTTCTTTAGTAGCAATATTAGATGCTGACAAAGAAGGATTTTTGCGTTCTGAGAGGTCTTTGATTCAGACTATTGGACGAGCTGCTAGAAATACAGATGGAACCGTTATTATGTATGCCGATGAATTGACAGAAAGCATGGAAAAAGCAATTTCAGAAACTAATAGAAGAAGGAAGATACAAGAAGAATATAATCAAAAATATGGAATAATACCAAAAACTATTCAAAAATCAGTGCGTGATAATATTGCTATCACAACAGTAGAGGATATTAAAGTAGAATATAAATTAGAGAAAACAGAAAATATTCAAGAGGTAATAAATAGTTTAACAGATGAAATGTTGAAATTTGCTGCACAAATGGAATTTGAAAAAGCAGCAGAACTTCGTGATAAAATTAAGGAATTAGAAAAATTGTTATAATATAACAGCCTTATCCATAAGGGATAGGGCTGTCTCATTTACTGTATAATAGAGGTTAATTAACTAGTGACAAAAGAGCATTCTTAATTTATCACAATC
The DNA here is from genome assembly GCA_948585895.1 of uncultured Clostridia bacterium. GTDB lineage: Bacteria > Bacillota > Clostridia > TANB77 > CAG-508 > CAG-269. The sequence goes on from CAPBNZ010000025.1 coordinate 22,621, forward strand.
GATAGAATAGATACCCTTTGATTCTTCCAAAAAACTAATCCTATTTTGTTTCAAAAAATTAATTTCATTCGCATCTAAAAACAAAGAAATAGACTTTGTTTTTGATTCTTGTACCTTGCTGTATAAATATCGAGAAAACATGGGAATTACCTCCTTTTAAGAAAGACCCCAAAATACAGTAAATGAAAACCTTTATTAAAAGTTTAGAAATATTATATAAGAAAAAGTTTGAATTGTTTGTCGAAAGAAGAAGGAACAATAAATTTTTTTTTACATATCATAAAATAGGTGATAGCTATGAAAATATTAAAAGAATTGTATGAAGATGCTAAAAATATTAAAAATCAAGACCCAGCATGTACGAATTTATTAGAAGTGTTAATCTTGTATCCAGGATTTCATATATTGATATTTCATAGATTAGCCCATTTTTTATATCAACATAGATGTTTTTTTATAGCAAGACTTGTTTCTCAAACGGGAAGATTTTTAACAGGAATTGAAATACATCCAGGAGCAAAGATAGGAAGAAGACTTTTTATTGATCATGGAATGGGAATCGTAATAGGAGAGACAGCAACAATAGGGAATGACTGCGTTATTTATCATAATTCAACATTAGGAGGAACTGGTAAAGATAAATATAAAAGACATCCTGATATTGGAAATCATGTTATGGTAGGGGCAGGTGCAAAGGTGTTAGGTCCAATAAAAGTTGGTAATCATGTAAAAATAGGAGCTAATAGTACAATACTAAAAGAGATACCAGATAATGTTACAGTAATTAAGTGTGATGAAATTATCTATAAATAAATCCCCACTGGTTCCGGGTTTAAA
>CAPBNZ010000026.1 GCA_948585895.1 uncultured Clostridia bacterium
AGAAAAAGATAAAAAAATGATGTTAAAATATATAGATACATTTGATAATATCTTAGTAAGAGAGAATGAATTTGCACATTTTACAGCATCTAGTTGGGTAGTAAATCAAGAGAAAACAAAGGTATTAATGATTTATCATAATATTTATCAATCTTGGGCATGGACAGGAGGACATAGTGATGGAGAAGCAGATTTATTGAAAGTAGCCATTAAAGAATTAAAAGAGGAGACAGGAATAAAAAACGTAACAGTTTTAAAAAAAGATATCTTTTCACTAGAAATATTGACAGTAAATGGACATATTAAGAAAGGAAAATATGTTTCTTCTCATCTTCACTTAAATCTTACTTATCTTTTACAAGTTAATGAAAAAGAAACTTTACATATAAAAGAAGATGAGAACAGTGGTGTCAAATGGATTCCAATAGAAGAAGTAAAAAATGCATCAAAAGAAAATTGGATGATAGAAAATATTTACACAAAAATAAATCAAAAATTAAAAAACATGATATAATTTTATAAAACTAAAAGATAGGAGTTAGGAAAAAATGTATAAAGCTAATAAAATTGAAAAAGAACAGAAAAGAATACATATAATAGGAAGAATAGTCAGTATGATTTTATATACAATACTAATTCCTATGATTATATTTAATTTTACCTTAATCATAAAATCCTTTATCAATCCAAATCAAACACCAGACTTTTTTGGTTACAAAAGCTTTGTAATTGTGTCAGGAAGTATGGAGCCAACCATTATGACAGGGGACGCTATATTAGTAAAAGAGGTATCAGAAGAGGAAATTAAAACGAATGACATCATATCTTTTTTACAAGGAGAGACAATTATAACACACAGAGTGATTGGAATAATAGAAGAAAATGGGATAAAAAGATATAAAACGAAAGGCGATAATAATAATACAGAGGATAAAGACAAGATTACTTATAAACAAATAGAAGGAAAGTATCAATTTAAAATTAGTAAGTTTAGAATTATTACAGATATCTTAAAGAGTAAAATTACATTAATGATATTAATTGCAATGATGGTGATTATCTATTTCTACAGAGGTGAACTAGATAAGAGAAAAAAGGAAAGAAAAGACAAAAGAAGAAAATATGAAGAACGAAAGGAGAACAGTCAAGGCTAATTATAAATTAATTGAAAATATATTGTATACAAAAAATGAAAGGTGAGATGAATGAAAGAATTGGAAAATATAGAAAAACTTTTAATTAATGTAGATATGATAAATGGATTTGTAAAAAAAGGAGCAATGGCAGATTCTTATATTAAGCATATTATTCCAGAACAAGTTAAGCAAATGAAAATGATAAAAGAAAAAGGAGGAATAATCGCAATTATTAAAGATACACATAAAGAAAATTGTAGAGAATTTAATCGTTATCCAGCACATTGTATAGAAGGAACAGAAGAAGTAGAACTAGTAGATGAATTAAAACAATTTGAAGAAGATGGATTAATCTACTTAAAAAATTCGACAAGCACAATCTATGCACCAAACTTTTTAAAAGATATAGATAAAATGAAAAAACTAAAAGAAGTAATTATTGTTGGATGTTGTACAGATATTTGTATTTTAAATTTAGCAATTCCATTACAAAATTATTTTGACCAAGAAGATAGAAATATAAAAATTACAATACCAAAAAATGCAGTGGAAACTTATGATGCACCAAACCATAAGAGGGAGCAATACAATGAAATTGCCTTTAAATTAATGGAACAAGCGGGCATCCATTTAGTAGAAGTTTTATAGAGAGGAAATTAAAAGATGAAGCAAGAAAAATTAGAATTAATAGCGGATTTTTATGAATTTACAATGTCAAATGGATATTTCGTAAAAAATAAGAATGAAATAGCATATTTTGATATATTTTTTAGGAAAATACCAGACCATGGTGGGTATGCTATTATGGCAGGTTTGGAACAAATAATTGAATTTATTAAAAATTTAAAATTTGATAAAGAAGATATTGCATATTTAAGGAGTCAAAACATATTTTCAGAAGAATACTTAGCTTACTTAGCAAACTTTAAATTCACAGGAGATATCTGGGCAATACCGGAAGGAACGGTAGTATTTCCAAATGAGCCATTAATTACAGTAAAAGCACCACTAATAGAAGCACAACTTTTGGAGACAATGTTATTGCTAATTGTCAATCATCAAAGTTTAATTGCGACCAAAACTAGCAGAATTGTAAAAGCGGCACAAGGAAGACCAGTAATGGAATTTGGTGCAAGAAGAGCACATGGGGTATCAGCAGCTGTTTATGGAGCAAGAGCAGCTATAATAGGAGGTGCAGTTGGAACTTCTTGCACGTTAACAGCACAAAAATTTGATGTACCAGCAAGTGGAACTATGGCACATAGCTGGATTCAAAGTTTTGATACAGAATATGAAGCTTTTAAAACGTATGCACAATTATATCCACATGCAGGTACTTTTTTAATTGATACCTATAACACTTTAGAAAGTGGATTACCAAATGCCATAAAAATATTTGATGAAATTTTAAAACCACAAGGAATAAAACCAATTGCTGTTAGGTTAGATAGTGGCGATTTAGCATATTTATCTAAAAAGGTAAGAAACATATTAGATGATGCTGGTTATTCAGACTGTAAAATATGTGTTACCAATTCTTTAGATGAACATTTAATTACTTCTTTATTAGAGCAAGAAGCAAAAGTAGATTTATTTGGAGTAGGAGAAAATTTAATTACAGCTAAAAGTGATGCTATATTTGGTGGAGTATATAAATTAGTAGCAATGGAAAGAGATGGAGTAATACTTCCAAAGATAAAGATTAGTGAGAATATTGAAAAAATTACGAATCCAAGTTTTAAAAAAGTATATCGTTTTTATAGTAAGGAAACAAATTATGCTTTAGCAGATGTTATTATGTTAAAAGAAGAGGAACAGCCAGAGGGCGAATACGAAATATTTGACCAATATAATACTTGGAAAAGAAAAAAATTAGATAGTTATTATGTAAAAGAATTGCAAGAAAAGATATTTGAAAATGGTAAATTAATTTACAAAATGCCAAATCTGAAGCAAATAGCAGAATATGCACAACAACAATTAGGAACTTTATGGGAAGAAATAAAGAGGTTAAAGAACCCACAAAAATACTATGTAGATTTATCACAGAAATTATATGATTTGAAAACAGAAATGTTAAATAAGAAGAAATAGTTATTAGGTATGGAGAAAAAATATGAAAGTTCCAGTAGAAAAGAATAAAGAATATATAGTAGAAATTATAGATAATGGATTTGAGGGGGAGGGAATTGCTAAAATAGATAATTTTACGATTTTTATTCCTCATGCTATAAAAGGAGAAACAGTAAGGATACTAATAGTAAAAGTCTTATCATCACATGCATTTGGAAAAATAATAGAAATAGTTTCTTCTTCTAACTGTAGAGTAGAAAGTGATTGTGTTACTTATAAAAGATGTGGAGGATGTAATTTAAGACATATGAAATATATAGAAACTCTAAAGATAAAACACAATGCTGTACAAAGTTTAGTAAATAAAACTTTAAAAAATAAGATACAAGTAGAGAAAGTAATAGGAATGGATAATCCATATTATTATAGAAATAAAGCACAATATCCAATTGGCATAGATAAACATGGTCAACCAATAATAGGAATATTTGCTAATAGAACCCATGAAATTATACCTATTCATAAGTGTCTAATCCAAAATCAACAAAATGAAGAAATAGCAAAATTTATTTTTAATTATTTGGTAGCAAATAAAATTAGTATTTATAATGAGAAAACGGGAAAGGGCTTAATTAGACATATTGTCATTAAAATTGGAATCAAAACCAATCAAATTATGTGTATTTTAGTTGTAAATGGAAGAACATTTCCAAAAGAAAAACAATTAGTTACAAAGCTTATTAATCGTTTTCCTAGAGTAAAAACCATTATAAAAAATATTAACATGAAAAATACAAATGTTATTTTGGGACAAGATAACATTAATTTATATGGAAAAGGCTATATAGAAGATAAATTAGGAGAGTATACTTTTAAAATATCACCATTATCTTTTTATCAAGTGAATTCGCTACAAGCAGAACAATTGTATAAAATTGGAATAAAGGCAGCAGAAATAACAAGAAAAGATACAGTATTTGATTTGTATTGTGGTATTGGAACAATATCTTTATTTATGTCAAAATATGCTAGAAAAGTTTATGGAATAGAAATTGTGAAAGAAGCAGTAGATATGGCAAAGGAAAATGCTTTATTGAATCAGGTAGAAAATGTAGAATTTATAGCAGGAGATGTAGAAAAGGTTTTAGATGAATTAATTTTCGCAAAGAAAATAATCCCAGATATAATTATGGTAGATCCACCTAGGAAAGGTTTGGATAATAAGAGTATAGATAATATTTTGAAGATTAGACCGAAGAGATTAATTTATATTAGTTGTAATCCAGCTACTTTGATAAGAGATTTGAGCAAATTGGAGGATATATATGAAATAAAAAGTATAATGCCAGTTGATATGTTTCCATTTACTAACCATGTAGAGTGTATAGCGGTGCTATGTTTAAAAGAAACCACAAACCCATTGAAATAAAAGGATTTAATCAAATATTATAAAAGTAAAAAAATCATAAAAAATGCAAAAAAATCATAAAAAAATTATCAAAAAAATAGAGTAAAAGACAACCTAGTATGAGGAAACATGATAAAGAAAAGACAAAAAAATCGAAGAAATAATTGGTACTGTAAGGAAATAAGGCACATATATTCCCAGTACCTATACGAAGATATAAGTATGTTGTCTGTGAACAAATAAAATTCGTTGAAATGCCAATAAAAACAAGCATTTTTTAACTATCACATGTTCATCATACACATACAAGTAAAAAAATAATAATATGAGGGGCAATTCTAACTAATAAAGTGTTACGATTTAAAAGTACACTTTATTTTTTATAGAATAAATTAAAAGGAGGGATGCTTAATGTGAATGAAGAAAATAAACCAGCCTATTATGCAATAATACCAAGTGAAGTAAGATATTGTGAAGAATTAAAATTTGCAGAAAGGTTACTATATGGAGAAATAACAGCATTAGCTGGAAAAGAAGGATATTGTTTTGCAACAAATAGATATTTTGGAGAACTATATCATGTAATACCTGGAACAATATCACGATGGATAAATCATTTAGAAAATTTAGGATTTGTAAAAACAGAAGTAATAAGAAATGACAAAAATCAAGTAACAGAAAGAAGAATTTATATAAATGAATGCAATAGGGAATTTATACAAAATACCTATAAGCAAAATGAACAATACCCCTATGAGCAAAATTGCATATACCCTATAAGCAGAAAAGCTAAAGATAATAATATAAATATTAGGATAGATAGATTCTTTAAATTTATAATAAAAAAAGAAAAGCAAAATCCAGAAAAATTAACAGAAGATGAACAAAGTCAATTTTACAGTTTACTAGAAAAGCTAGAATTGAATTATACAGAAGAACTATTAAAACTATTTACAAAAGAGAACATAGACAAACTAAAGATAATTATATATGCTTTAAAAGAACTATTTACAAGCAATAAAAAGCAGTTAGTTACAAAAGTTAAAAGAGAAGAGTTGATATTCCTTTATGATAATTGCAAAGATAAACAATTAGAATATGAAAATACAAGTAAAGAAATCAACAATTTTTTTGAATATTATTATATCAGTTTAATAAGGAAATTAGAAAAAGCAACATAGCTTTTATTTTTTTGACTTAAAACAAGGAGGAACAAAATGATACCTATTTATGATGTAAATAATTTAACAGGAAATTTAGATACAATGTTTCAAAATATGATGAAAATAGGATTTGGAATTTCCATTGTATTATTAACAATTTGGATCATTGTAAGTTTATTAATATGGTTATTTCGGAGCCAGAAAAAAGTCCGAAAGAGCAATAAAATTTGGAATAAAGAATTTTATAATAACTTTAATATTAGCAGTAATTATACTAATCATACCAATATTGTTTAGTATGTTTTAGAAGATATTAAAGCAAATAGTAATATACCACCAAAATTATTTGCCCTAAATAATTTGGAGGGAATCGTATGAAGAGATTAAATTTAAAAGAAAATGTAAAAAAAGGATTTTATAAAATAAAAAACAAAGTATGGGTAATACCTACAACATTAATGATGATGCAAACGAAAGTATTTGCCGAAGGTAGTATTAGCACAGCAGAGGTTAATCAAGCTACAGAAAATATAAAAAATGCAGTTATTAAGTTAGCAATGCCAATACGGAGGAATTTTGGTATTTGTAAGTATTGTTATTATAGCATTGAAAATGATAGTAAATTCAAATAATGCTAATAAAAGAAGTGAATCAATAGGAGCTTTAGCTTGGGTATGTGCTGGAACAATGCTTTTAGGATTATCACTTATTGTAAGTGGAATTATTTTAAGTATTGCAACAAATGGCGGTGGAGCATTAATTACAGGTGGAGGCTCAAATGGTTAGGAGGTAGTAACAAATGAGTTCATATAAAGTACCATTTGATTTTACACATGAAGAGAAAGTATTTCGGAGGTTATTTATCATTAAGACAGATGTTATATATAATAGTTAGTGTTGTTTCAATAGGAATATTATTTATACCAGTTCTACCAATGACATTAAAAGTATGTATGTTTTTATTAGCATTTGGTATATTTATGACATTTGCTTTTTTAAAGATAGGTACAACATATGCAGATAAATACTTCCTTAATATAGTGAAATACATTTTTAGAAACAAAATTTTTATAAATGAGAGGTAAAAATAATGATAATCACAATTATATTTATATTAGCTGGAATCTTTTTTATGATAGGTACACTAATATATGTAAAAAACAAAAATAATCTACAAGAGATAAAGCCCATAGATAAATCAAATGTAAAGAAGGTAAAAAAGACATTAAGTAATCTGTGGGGGATAGATGGATTTAATAATCAAGTAATTACAATTAACAAAGGACAACATTCAATTATAGTAGAATTGGAAAGTATAGAATACAGCTTATTGCACGAAGGAGAAAGAAACAATGTGGATAGAGAATTAATAAGCATAGCACAAATGCTTAAATTTCCAATACAGTTTTTAGAAGTAAAAAAACAAATTGAATTAGGAGATATGCTAGAAGAAATAAAAATCAATACAATAAATGCTAATAGTAATGTAAAAGAATATGCAAAACAGATAATGAGACATTTAGAACAATTACAAGAAGATCAAAATTTATTTGAAAGAAAAAATTATATGGTAATATCTTCTTTTAACAATAGGAAAACAGCAGAAATTGAACTAAAAGAGTTTTATCTGTTATTAAGATATCATTTATTAAATATTAAAGTTAGTACAAGACTATTAAACAATAAAGAGATATTAGAACTTATTTACGAACAATTACACAAAGGTAATAAAAATAAAGTATCTGATATAGAAGAAAAAGGAGGCTTAGAGTTATATGTTACAAGCAAAAAAGGAAAAAAAGCTAAAACCTTATAAGAAAAGAAAAAAAGTCAAAGAAAAAAATTTTTTTGATAATCAACCTCAGTTAATATCTTTTTTAGCTCCTGAAGTAATACAAGAAAAAAGAGATTATATTTATATGGGTGATGACAAATATGCTAGAATATTTACTTTAATGGTGTATCCTAATTATATAGAAATTGGATGGCTAGATGATATTTTAAATACAATAGGAGATGTAGATATTTCAACACAAGTACAAGTAGCAGATGAAAGAAATGTTATTAAATATCTAACTCACAAAGTAACTAAATTGCAGTCAGATTATCTTTTATTTGAAAGACAGGGAAATATTGAAGAATTACATAGACTAGAAGAGAATATACAGTCATTTGAGGAAATGAGAAGAAATATACAAATAAACAATGACAAAATGTTTTTCATCAAAATTACATTAAGAGTAAATGCAGAAAATCTAAAAGAGTTAAATGAAAAAAGCAAAATGTTAAGAGATGAATTTGCCAACAGGTCATGTGAAATAAGACCATTATATTTTAAGCAATTAGATGCATTAAAAGAAACCCTGCCATTAAACAATAACATTATAAATGATAATAACAGAAATATGACTACAAAAGGATTAGCAGCAATGTTTCCAATAGCAAGAACAAAGTCAAGTACACAAGAGGGAATCTATTTAGGTAGAGATTTATTTACAGGACTTCCAATGAATTTAGAAACATTTTGCGAAGGACTTGCTAATGCAAATATTGCAATTTTAGGAGTACCAGGAGCTGGAAAATCTGTAACAGTAAAAACAATAGTAGGAAGGTCAGCACTTATTAATCGTAGGTCATCTATTTTGGATATTGAAGGAGAATATGTTAAGCAGACTGAAAAATTAGGTGGAAGAATTATAAAAATAAGACAAAGTGTACCAGTTGGAATTAACCTATTTGACATTGATATTGATGAAGATGAGGGATTTATAGATGTTGATAGTAAAGTAACAGAAATAAGGGCTATTATGTATGGAATTATTAACAAATATGAAAACAGAGCATTAAGACCAAACGAAATAGCAGATATAGAACAAGCAGTAAGAGAAGTTTACAGAGAAAAAGAAATAACAAAAGATAAACACTCAATTTACGAAAAAGAAGGTGGAAAAATAGAGGGAAAAATCACATTTGGAAATATCAAAAAGAAAATGCCAACATTAACAGATTTTCATAGAGTAATGAAAAATAAAATAGGGAATAAAGAATTATCAGCTACTTTAAGCAATTTCTTAACTGGAAATACACTAGGAATTTTTGACTGTCAAAGTACATTAAAAATAAACGATCAAATAATATGTTTTGATATATCAGAGATTAAAGATGAGATAATGAGATATTATGTGTGTTTAGTTTTAACGACTTGGATAACCAATAAATATATGGCAACAAAAGAAAGAAATAAAAGGTATGTAGTAGTTGATGAGGCTTGGAATCTATTTAAGAATAAAGAAACATCAAACTTTTTAGAAAATTTAGCAAGAAGAGCAAGAAAGAAAAAAGTAGCAATGATTTTAGCAACACAAAACTTATCAGAAATGAGACAAAATAGGCAAGCTGAAGCTATTGTAAATTGTTGTGATACTGTAATTTTATTAAAACAGTCTAGTCGGAAGTATTGATGAAATAATGAAATTCTTTAAATTACCAAGTGGAGCAAAAGAGATATTAACAAAAGCAAGAGCAGGTGAATGTCTTTTAGTTAGAGGAGGAGATGTAAGAGCAATAAAAATAGATATGACAAAATTTGAAAGTGAATTTATCACTACATAAGTAAGGCGGTGAAGTAATTGAAAATGAAAAAGTTTTTGATAAGTATTTTATTAATAATACTTGTTTTTTTTAGCTGTGCAAATGTAGTACAAGCTAATTTATTTACAGATGATGACAAAAAATCAGAGATAGAAGAAACAATTAATAAAGATGAACGGTGGACTTTTTGAAAAGATTATAGCAAAAATGATTCGGAGGTCTGGCTGAAACAGTTTTTGATTTGACAACAAGTGAGACTTTTGGAGTTGGTTTTAAAAATTATGATGAATTAGTATTTGGGAATAATCAATTAGACATATCGCCATTTACACAAGAAAACTGGGATTTAATGATGATTTGGTATTGGAGAATAGCAGGAATTATTGGAGGACCCATTTTAATTGCCATTGTAATTTTAGCTTGGAAAATGATAGTAGCTGGAATAAGTCCAGATAAAAGAAATGAAGTAAAAGACAATATAATGCGACTTTTCTTTGGAGCAGCAAGTATAGGAATAGCACCAATTTTTATTAAGTTTATGCTAATGTTAAATAATTCAATAGTTAAATTATTAGTTGCAAATAGTCATGGTAGTTTAGATGACCTACTAGGAAATTCATTACTAACTAACATTAATACAGGAAATGCAATAGCAACAGCGATAGTAATTGCAATGTTTGCTTATTTATTTGTAAAAATAAATATAAAGTTTATAATAAGACAATTTACCTTAATCGTATTTACTATATTTACACCAATTGTATCAATATTTTGGATTATCAATAAAAGGACAATAGCAAGTAGTATATGGTTTCGGACAAATTATTATCAATGCTTTTATGCAATTTGTTTATGCTTTTCTATTTTTGATTTATTTAAGTTTCTTGCCAAAGAGTTCAGGTTGGGCAGTAAGTTTATTATGGGCTATGATGATATTACCTTTAGCAGATGCACTTCAAAATACAATGCAAAATTTAGTAAGCAGAATAGCAGGTGTAAACAATGAAGAACTCGCAAATAGAGGAATTGGAATGGGTGCAGCTATGGGATATACAGTAAAATCTATTGCCTATCAATTTAAAGGAGAAAATAGCAATAAAACAGAAGGAAAAGATTTTATTAGTAGAGTAGCAAATAGAGTTACAACTACAACAGAAGCAAAACCAATAGCAGGAGTAAGTTATGAAGAACACTCAAAAAATGTTATGGAAAATGCAAAGCCAATCAATCAAAGTAATATTACAAATAACAAGACAGATAAAATGCCAAGTGTAGAAATACCAAGAAAAGAGAACAAAGGAGAAATACCTAGTCAAACACATGGATTCAAAAAAGCATTTAATGTAGGAAAAGAAGTAATGAATTTAGGAATGTATATGGCAGAGGGTAGAAATTTTAAAACAAATGAAAATAACATAAATAATAAAAGAATGTATAACAGACCTAATATCAATAATACAAGAAAAGAAGATATAGAGGAAAGTACAAATAAAATTATTAGTATAGAAGAACAGGACAATAACAATGATTAAGAAAAAGATAAAACGAAAAGTAATAGGATTTGTACTAATGCTAATAAAACCGTTTATTGCTCCTATTATGATAGTTGTTTTGATTTTAGGTTTTGTATGTAGTATTACAGATATTTTATACATAGGATTTAATCACGAAGATAAAGTCGATATGAAAAAAGAACTTGCTTATTATGATACAGAGTATAAAAAAGATGAAATGAAAGGCTTTTTTCAAAGTGTATGGGAATTTGTAGAAAAAATTTTTGGTGGTGGAGAAATGTCAGAAGAAACAGATTGGCCTGTAGTTCGGGCATTATACAATAAGTAGTGGATTTGGACCAAGAAAAGCACCAACTCGGAGGAGCATCAACGAATCATTCTGGAATAGATATACCAGCACCTGAAGGAACAAAATTAGTTTGCATTATGGATGGCGAAGTTGTATCTTGTGGTTGGGGTGGTGCAGGAGGCTACACTATTACAATTAAAAGTACAGATGGAAAATATAAATTTTCATATTGCCATAGTTCGCCAGAGTTTATCGTATCAGTAGGACAACAAGTAAAAAAAGGTGAGATTATTGGAAAAGTAGGACCTAAAAATGTATATGGTGTAACCAATAATCCATACAAAGATGGAAGTGGAAATCCAACAAATGGAGCAACAACAGGATGTCATTGTCATTTTACAGTAAGAAAAGATGGAGAATTAATTAATCCATTAGAAATCGTGAAAAAGGAGGAATTTATTTAATGATTGTAATTTATACAGGAATTGAAGAAATAGACAAAGAAATTCAAATGAATGTAAGAGATTCAATAATTGCACATTATAGCGATTATTTAATTGAGAATAATACTTTTGAAAATCAAACAGTAATTATATCTCCACAAGCAGTTGAAGGAGATTTACAAGAATTTTTATTTATATTAAAACAAATGAATATGAGAGTAATTTTATTATTAAAAAGCCAAAAACAAGAAGAAACAAAAATTGCTCTACAATTAGGAATTTATGACATTGTATATGGGAATTTTTATCCAAGTCAAATAAAAGAAGTAATTGAACATCCAAAGGGTTTTAAAGATATTGCTGACTTGTATAAAAGAACATTTGATATAAAATTAAAGAAAAGAAAGAGGATTAGAAACGACAAAACTAATTCTTTTTTTAGTAGAAAGTAAAGGTGATAGAAATGAAACAAACAAAAATTATAAAATATATTTTGATAATAGTTATAACAATAATTAGTTTATTTAGTGCAAAAATACTATTATCATTTATTCCAGAAAATGAAAATACTAGTGAAACAGAAGAAAGTCAAGTTATTCAAGATGGCCATATGGAAGAAATAGATCAAGATAGTTTGCTATATACAGAAGAAACAATTGGAAAATTAAAAATACCAAAATTAGAAATAGAAGCTGAAATAAAAGAAGGAATAGATTTAGAAACACTTGCCAATAGCATAGGCCATTTTAAAAATAGTTCATTATGGGATGGGAATATAGCTTTAGCAAGTCATAACAGAGGTAGTTCTGTTGCTCATTATTTTGAGGGGATACATCTCTTAGATGTGGGAGATGAAATTATATATACAACAAATATGGGAGAGAGGAGGTATCAAGTATTTAGTCAAAAAGAAATAAGTAACACAGATTGGTCTGTTACTTTAAATACAGAAGAAAACATCATCACATTGATTACTTGTGTAACAGGACAACCAGAAAAGCGTCTATGTGTTCAAGCTAAAGAGGTTTAATGCAATTTTAAAAAGATTTTTTTTGAAATATACTTTTAACATATAAACTTGCTAAAATTTAAAATATAAGGCAATAAGCTAATATTTTAAAGGAGGGATTTATATGTTTCAAAGAATTATTATAGTTTGTGTGGTAACGGTTTTATTTTCTGGAGGTGTCATAAAAAATATCATAACACAAAAAGAGCAAAAGCAAGATACTGTAGTAGAAACAGAAGAAATACTAGATGAAGGAAAAGATGTTAATGTTGAAGAAACAGCAGAAGCAATAGAAGATATTAGCACAGAAACAACAAGTGAAATAAGCAATCAAGAACAGACTAACAATTCAGATGTTATAGAAAATAAAAACAAAAAAACTACAGATACAGTAAAAAAAGGTAATGATACTAAAAAAGAAAATCCAAAACCAACCACTACAAACACAGGAAATCAAAAACAAGAAAACAAAGGAACAAGTAATCAAGCAAAACCAAATCAAGAAGTACAAAAGACAGAAACGAATAACAACAAAGAACCAGCAAAAGCAGAAAAAATAACAGAAGAATATATCTATAATGATACCGAAACAAAAAGATTAATGGCAGATATAGATACAATTGCAAAAAGGAATCCAGATCTATGGGGAAAAAATGGGGAGAAATTATACAAGATACAAAAAAGCCCAAGTTTAGTAGGAAAAAATTATATGTATCCATATAGTTTTTCACAAATAGAGGGAAAAGTTCTAAATGTATATTCAGTCACATTTTTAGTATATGCGGCAGATTATAAAAAAACAGGATTTCCAACACAAACTAGGTATTTTGTAGATATAACCAATTATTAAAAATAAAAAATCAATAAAAGCATTAGTCAAATATGGCTATGCTTTTTATTGTGGAAGGAGAAATGTAAAATATGAAAACAAAAAAAGGACAAAAAATAATAAGTTCAATATTATTAATATTTATGATAGTAAGTCAATTTAGTGGTGTATTTGCAGCACAAATTGGAGAAATAAAAGACATAGTCTCTTTAGGAGAATGTGGAAACGACCTAAAATATACCAATTCAGCAGGTGTAACAATGGAAGTATTAACTCACTATGTAGTCTATAATGAAAATGGAAGAAGCTACCCAGCCTATTGTCTTAATGTAAATCTACATGGGGTTGATGATAATGATAGTTATGGGGTTGAAGTTGGAGATATGAGCCAAATTGCTAATAATCAAGCAGTTTGGAGAGTATTACTAAATGGATTCCCATATAAATCAGCAAGAGAAATGGGATTAGATAATGATTATCAAGCCTTTGCAGTTACAAAACAAGCAGTATATTCTGTATTAGATGGAAGAGACACTAATAGATATTTTGGAGCAACAGATGCAGGAAATAGAATGGCAAACAAAATAAGAGAACTTGCAAATATAGGAAGAAATGGAACACAAACATACACAGATCCAGTTATATCAGCAACAGCAAATTCACAAGCAGGAATTGATAATAAAGACTCAAAATATGTATCTCAAACATTTACAGTTAATAGTTCAGTAAATATGAGAGATATACAAATCATTTTAAATGGAACATCAGCACCTGAAGGAACAAAAATCGTAGATGTAAACAATAATGTAAAAACTACATTCAATAGAGGAGAACAATTCAAAGTATTAGTTCCAAGAGTTAATATCAGAAATGATATAAATGTTCAATTTAGTATTACAGGACAATGTGAAACATATCCAATTCTATTTGGAAAAGCACCTAATGCAAATTTACAAAACTATGTATTAACAACTGATCCATTTATATTAAGCACAGCAAAAGGAAATATGCAATATAAACCATCAGCAGAATTAGAAATAGAAAAAGTAACAAGTGGCGATAGTAAAATTACAGGAGCAACAGCAGGTTCAGGATTAAAGGGAGCTGTATTTACAGTAACATCTAAAGATGGAAAATTCACAAAAGAAGTAACAACAGATGAATACGGAAAATTTTTACTTTCAGGGCTTGATTTAGGCGAATACATTATTTCAGAAAAATTGGCTCCAGATTACTTCTTAAAAGGAAAGAACACTAAATTTGAAGTAAATTTAGTATATGATGGAGATGACAAAAAAGTAATAGTTGAAAATACTCCAGTTGATATAAAAGTAAATGTAGAAAAAGGTTCAGACAAAACAGAAGCACAAGGAAGAGAAATTGTTACTTATGAAATTGATAAAATAAAGAACTTATCTAATGTTAAGTTAAATGATTTCACACTAACAGATGATTTACCAAAAGAAGTTAGAATACAAAACCTAGAAACAGGTATTTATAACGAGGATTTAAAATATTCTATTACATACAATACAAATAAAAAGACTAATGTAAAACTACAAGAAAATTTAAGTACAAAAACAAATAATAAAATAGATTTTACTAAAATTAAATTAGCAGATGGTGAATATATAACATCTTATAGTTTGAATTTTGGAACAGTAAAAATAGGATTTTCAAACACTACAAAAATGAAAGTTGCAACAAAAGTAATTGAAGGATTAGCTGATAAATCAAAATTCATTAACAATGTAAAAGTTTCTGGAACATATTTAAAAGCTAAAACAGAAGACAAAGATGATGTTCCTGTAACAGTATATGAAAATATTTTGAAAATTAATAAAGTAAGCAAAGAATATAACCAATATTTAGACAAAGAAGCTGGAACACCAATTGATGATACAGTTTTTGAGATTTTAGATGAAAACCAAAGATATGTAGCAACAGTAAAAACAGCGAATGGTGGAAAAATTGAATATAAATATTTAGAAACAGGAAAACAATATTATTTAAAAGAAGTTTCTACAATTCCATACTATGTAATTAGTAAAGACCTAATACCATTTAAATTTGAGAAAAACGGACAAGTTGTAGAATTAACTGTAAAAAATGATAATGTAAATTTAGTAGTTGATGTTCAAAAAGAAGCTCCAACAGAAGCACAAAAAGGAGAAATAATAGACTACACATTTAATCATTTAGGAAATTTCTCAAATACAAAAGTATCTAATTTTGTATGGGGAGATAAACTACCTAGACAAGTAAGAGTTCAAGAATTACAAACAGGAATCTGGAACGAAGAATTAGAATATGAAATCAAATATATAACAAATAAAAATACAAACTGGAAAAATATTGGAGAAAAGTATTCAACAACAGAAAATCACAAAATAGACCTAACAAGTGAAAGTTTAGGATTAGAACAAGATGAATATGTAAAAGAATTTAAACTTGTATTTAGTACAGAAGTAAAAGAAGGATTTGAAGCTACAACAACACCAGTTGTTAAAGCAAAAGTAAATGAAGATGTGCAAAATAATAAAATATTTGTAAACAACACTTATGTAACAGCATCTTATCAAGAAACAAAATTAGAAGCTAAAGATGATGCACATACAGTAGTTTATACTAAAACACCAGATATAGATAAAGAACTACCTAAAACAGGTATGGATAATTAAGAAGAAGGAGGAAATTGTATATGTTAAATATTACAGAAATTAGAATTAAAAAAATAAATAAGGGAGATTTACTAGGAGCAGCAAGTGTATGTATAGATGGTTGCTTTATAGTAAATGAAATTAAGTTGTTAAATGGAAAGAATGGAAGGTATATTAATATGCCTAATAGAAAATTGAAGAATAAAGATATTAGAAGAAATTTCTCATATCCTATTAATAATGAAACAAGAATCCAATTATTAGATGCTATTTCAGAAGCATATGATGATATTATTTAATTACTGCTTTTATACTTAATAAAAGAGAAATATGAGTAAATAACACAAAATTTGCACTTGGTTATTTACAAAGTAAACATAATGAAGTATAATATAGCTATAAAAAAATAAAGGAGTTGAAGGATTATGGCTAAACGGAACAAGAAACAGCAACAACAATCCAACAGGTGTTCATCAACTGATTGTGAAATAAGACCTGTTACCAAAAGCGACAAATGGTGTCAAAGAAGAGTACCCAGAAATGGTCAACTTGTTGGAGAAGCACCATTTGGCTACATTGTAACTATACCATACTTACCAAAACAAAATACATGGTTAGATGGTATTAATGGGCGTATAGTGCGGAGTAAAAAGCATTGTGGCAAACTTCTTTTGCAGGTTATCATGAAAAGTGAAGACAATCCGCAATATGGTGTTGGATCTTTTGCAAGACATGAGCCGAATGTGAGTGTCTATAAGAGGAGACGCAATAAAAAGAAGTTATATCGTATTCTGAATATCAGGAATCTGGACAAAGGCGACAATAACAATGAGTGGTAATACCAGAAGGGGCTGTTCTCTATGTGTACATAGAGGATGGCTTTTTCAATATATTTGTATAGATTTTTTCAAAAAGAAATGTTATAATGCTAATAGACATGTTAACTTAAAAAGGAGATTGGAAAAATGGATTTAATATACAAAAAGGCAGATATAAATGATATAGATGATTTAGTAGATTTAAAGATGAAGCAAAACTTATTTTTTATTAATAGAGATGGACTGATAATGGAAAATGAAAATATAGTACGAGAAAATATAAAAAGAATATTATTACAAGAATTAAATAAAACTATGTATTTCTTTATAGCAACAGATAAAGAGAATAATAGAGCAGTTGCTTGTAGTGGTGTAATTGTTCATCAAATGATACCTTCTGATTCATCTATTAATGGAAAGAAAGCATATATAACGAGTGTTTATACGGATGAAGATTATAGATGCAATGGAATTCAAAATATACTAATGGAAATGAATTTAAGATTTTTGAAAGATATAGAATGTAATAAAATTGAACTAGATGCATCTAATCCACCTGCTATAAAATTATATGAAAAATTTGGATTTAAGAAACATAATATAAAATATATTTTGAAAAGTTAATAAGAAAAGTTTATTAAAAAATAAAATAAAAAATTATACGAGGAGCTTAAATATGGATATAAAAGAAACTTATGCAGAACTATGGCAAAAAGACTCTAATGAGATAAATTCAAATGGATTATATGATTGGATGTCAGAACAAATAAAAGAATATGAAACTATTTTAGAAATTGGTTGTGGTTCAGGTATAAGTACATTAAATTTATTAGAAAGAGGACATGATGTTATAAGTATTGAATTTAATGAACACTGCATCAATATGACAAAAAGATTATTAACTGAAAATGGATATAAAGATATTAAAATTATAAATGGACAAATTTCAGAGAACAATTGTGTTGATTTAATAAAGAAAATTAAATATAAAATTGATTTAGTAATCTGTTGGAATCCAGGTGGTGCAAATTCTCTTTCTAAAGATGAAATGTTCAATAAGATAGAAGAATTTTATTATTTGGGATATGAAAAGCCTGAATTAGGATTTTTTAGTAATTATTCAGAAGATCTTATTAAAAGTGCTTGTAAAATTGGAAAAGAGTTAAATATAGATACACATATAATTGATAGAGATGAAAATAAAGAAGGAAAAATATCTGATTATATAGATATAAAAGAATATGGATTTAATGAAATTATATTTAATCAAATAGAAGGAATGAGTAATAAAAATACTATGGGAGAATATAAAAAGATATATTATAAATCATTTTTATTATTAAGATGAATTTGTAAGGAGAATGTGAAAGTTATGAATATAAATTTTGGTAATATAACTTACAGAAATGATTTAGGACAAATAGTTAGTAAAGAAGAATTTGAATTTGAAAGAGAAAAATTTAAGAATAATGTTAGAGAAGCATATGAGAACAAAGTAAATGATCTACTTATAAGAATTAATAGTAGAGCTTCAGATGAAACAGAAAAATTGTGGATGTTGTATGACTATTTGACTGGCGAAAATATGAGATATAATTTGGAAGGAACAACTGTAGATGGAACAATGGCAACTGGGGAAGGATACCCATTTCCACCATATAAAACTTGGAGAGTTTTTCATAGTGATAAGTATCCAGCTATATTAAACAATGCAGGTGTATGTATAACTTTTTCTAAAGCTTTTGCTGATATCGCAAATAAAATGGGAATTGCATGTATAGTTGTTAATGGTTATACAGGAATGGAACATGCTTGGAATGCAGTATTAATAAATAATGAAGTTAAACATATTGATGTTGCTTATGCACTTATGAACAAAAATTGGTCAGATAAGAAGAATTATTTTTTAAAGGATATTTCTCAATTAATACAAATTGCTGGAAGTCGTACATGTAATACTACAAATAATGAATTAGAAAACAATTTGATAACTAAGTATAATCAGTTACATCCAGAAAATCAGATCCCTTTAAAAATAACTATTAAAGAAAAAACTAAAATAACTAGTAATGAACCTAAAATAACAATAATTAGTAAAAATGAAGACAATGAAAGATAAATTTTAAGAGGTGTATAGAAATGAAAATAGTAACTGTATGTGGTAGTTTGAAATTTAAAAATGAAATGATAGAAATAGCAGAAAAGATGGAATTACAAGGCAATTGTATGTTATGCCCAATATATCCAACTAATTCAGATAAAGATGCTTATACTGAAAATGAAGTATTAATGCTTGACAAAATGCATAAAGAAAAAATTAAGTTATCAGATGCTATATTAGTTGTAAATGTAAATGATTATATTGGAAATAGTACGAAAAGTGAAATAGAATATGCTAAATCTTTAAATAAAGAAATTTTATACTATACAGATCTAATAAAATAACTAATAGAGGAGTTGTAAATGAACATTTTAAAGCCACAAAATATCCGTAATAAAGAATTAGTAAATAAAAATTTAATAAGTATTAAAGAAAATGAAGAAATAAGCTATTGTATTTTTGAAAACCAAGAATGTGATAATATCAATTTATATGAAATCGAATTTGAACATTGTAAATTTAACAACATTTGTATGCAAAAAGGGGTATTAGAAAAAATTACATTTAGAGATGTAGTATTTGAAAAATGCAATTTCTCTAATACAAAATTTTCTGAAACTACTTTTATTAGATGTGAATTTAATAATTGTAAACTTTCAGGATGTAATTTTGCAGAAAACAGATTATATAATGTTTCATTTATAGAAACAAATGCAAGTTATATTAATCTTTCAATGGCTAGTATAGAAAATATCTTATTTAAGGATACATGTTTAAAAAACAGTTATTTTCAAGAAACAAAAATAAAGAATATTTATTTTGATAATGCAGATTTAACACAATCACAGTTTTTTAAAACAAGTTTAAAAGATATAGATTTATCAAATAGTAAAATAGAAAAAATTGCGATTTCAATAGAAGATATAAAAGGTGCAATAATAGACCAATTTCAAGCTATAGATTTATTATATTTGATAGGTGTAAAAATCAAATAGGAAATGTAACTTTTAGAGGTGTTATAGTATGAGTAAATATGAAAAATTATGGAAATATTTAAAAGAAAATAATAAAGAAGAGTATAAATTATCTTATGAAGAAATTAAAAATATTTTAGGATTTGACATAGACCATTCTTTTTTAACTTATAAAAAAGAATTAAAAGAGTATGGATATGAAGTTAGTAAAATATCTATAAAGGAAAAGACAGTAGATTTTAAAAAGATAGTTAAGTTATAGGGAGTAAAATTATGGAAGGTATTATAATTAGAAATATTGAAGAAAAAGATATACCAAGTGTTGCTGATATAAAAATAAATGGTTGGAGAACAGCATATAAAGGAATAATTGATGATAAAGTCTTAAATTCAATGAATAGAAATGAACGAATTGAAAAAATAAGAAAAACTTATAAAGATAATGGATTTATAGTTGCAGAATTAAATAATGAAGTTGTTGGATTTTGCAACTATATTGATACTAATAAATTTACACAAGATATATCAGATATTGATTGCGAATTATTGGCAATATATGTTAAGCCAGATTTAAAGTACAACGGTATAGGAACAAAGTTATTTCAATTTGTTATAAATGAATTTAAAAGTAAAAAGAAAACAAAAATGATATTATGGTGCTTAAAAGACAATGAGCCATCTAGAAAATTTTATACTAAAATGGGTGGAGAGATTTTCAAAGAAAGAACAATTGAAATAGGAGAAAAGAAATATTACGAAGTTGGATTTATATATAATATTTAACAGTAAAATTATAGGAGTGATAGTAATGATTAGTAATTATGTGAAACAAATAAGAGAAAAAATTGGGCATATGCCAATGTTTGTGCCATCAGCATGTTTAATTATTTATAAAGACAACAAAGTTTTATTGCAAAAAAGAGCAGATGATAAAAAATGGGATATGCATGGAGGTTTTATGGAGCCAGAGGAGACAATTATTGAAACACTTAATAGAGAAATCAAAGAAGAATTAAACATAGAACCAATAAATCCAGAATTAATGGGGATTTATACAGGATATAATAAATATCCAAATGGAGACGAAGTGTATATGTGCAGAAATTGCTTTATTTGTAGAGAATATGATGGGGAGATTTCTTTTAATGATAATGAAGTATTAGAAATAAAATGGTTTCATATAGATAATTTACCAAGTAATATGCATGAATGTGATAGAAAAGTACTAGAAGATATAAAAGAATGTATAATACAAAAAAAGCCAATTATTAAATAAAAAATAATATAAAACAAAATATGAGGTAGGAATAAAGTGAAAACAGATTTAATAACAATACCAAACATTGGAGAAAAAACAAAACAATCATTACTCAATATAGGTATTACATGTGTTGAAGATTTAAAAGGCAAAAATCCAGAAGATTTGTATTCTAAAGATTGCATAGTAAAAGGATTTCAAGAAGACAAGTGTCAGTTGTATCTTTTTAGAATGGCTATATATTATGCAGAAAATACTATTTGGGAAGAAGAAAAATTAAAATGGTGGTATTGGAAAGATAAAGAATATCCAGAATCTTAAAAAAGATAGAACAAAAGTAAATTATATAAGGAGTAGTGTATGATAAAGTCAATATTATTCGATTCAGGTAGAGTATTGAATATGTCCTCAACAGGACATTGGTTTATACCACCAAAGTTTTTTGAATATGTTAATAAAGAAAAATTTTTGTTAATAGAAAAAGAAAAAATAAATAATGCTTTTTCAAATGCACAGAAATATTTATTTAATGAAAAACTAATAAAAAATAGGAAAGAAGAATTAAAGCATTTTATTAATTTCTATAAGTTATTTTCAGAAAACTTACCAGAAATAGAAATAAAGAATATAGAAGAATTGGCAAAAGATATAGTATATAATACAAATAAGTATGTATTTTATGATGATGTTAAAGAAGTAATACCTAGATTAAAAAATAAATATAAAATGGCTGTTGTATCGGATGCTTGGCCTTCATTAGAAAATGTATTTATAGATGCAGATATGAAAAAATATTTTGAAACAATAGTAATATCTACTCAAATTGGAACATTAAAGCCAGATCCAAAAATGTATGAAACAGCAATAAAAAGTTTAGATGTAAATAATTCAGAGACAATATTTATAGATGATAATAAAAATAATTGTATGGGAGCAGAAAAAATAGGAATCAAATCTATTTTAATGAGCAGAGAAAATTATGATGAAGATAAAGAAAAATACAAAGAAATGTTAGTAGTTAAAGATTTTTATGAATTAGAAAAATTATTACAAAGTGAAATAATATAAGATGTATATAAAAGAAGATGCAAGAGCGAAAAACTTTTGTATCTTCTATTATTTTGCGAAAGGAGGAAAGAAAATGCAAAAAGAAATTTTATCAGAATTAGAAGATTTAAGAGATGAAACAGAATTTATTATTAACAATGAAGAAATTGTAGAAAATAAGCATGTAGAAAATTACTTACGAAGTTTAGAGCGAATTAGATATAACATCTTTAATAAAATTAGCTTAAAACAAAAATGTCAAATAGATGAAGCAGACAAAATAAATTATTTAAACAATAGATATAAAGCTACAGTTGAAAATGATGTTTTAAAAATATATATTCCTGAAGTAATACCAAAATTTAAAAACATTAATAACTATGCTTATAAAAACATTATGATTAATGTAATGGAAAAGACAAAACAATATAAAGACTTATTCAACAATGAATTAGTATTTGTATTTATAAAAGTATCAGAAAATCAAAAGAATATTGATATAGATAATAAATTCATAAAACCTATTGTAGATGGTCTTGTACTATCAAAAGTAATAGCAGATGATAATATAAATAATATGTTTTATGGTGTATTAGGAACAACAAATAAGACTAAAAAACCATTTACAGAGGTATCCATTTTCAAAGGAGAATCTTTTCTAAAGTGGATAGAAAATGGTGTTAGAATAGAAATATAGACACAAAATTTTACACTTACAAAAAAAGATGATAAAATAAAAACAGAAAAGAGGTAAGTGTGAATGAGTAAGCAATATAACAGTTATACAGAAGAATTTAAGAAAACAATAGTAGCCTTGTACGAATCAGGGAAAAAAGTAGCAGAATTAGTAAGTGAATATGACCTAG
>CAPBNZ010000027.1:0-8176 GCA_948585895.1 uncultured Clostridia bacterium
CTGTTCCTGATTCTTTTTCCTTTACCACTTCTATTTTATAGGAAGCTACATCCTTTGCCCTAAAAAGTAACTCAAAAGGTTGTATTTCATTAATTTTCTCTTCCTTTTCTCTTATTTCTATGTAGCTTTTTCCCAACAAAACATCTCGTTTAGAATATAGTTCAATTTTTAAATATTTACTCTCTTTTACTTTATTTGTACTTTTTATTACTCCTCTAATTCTCCCATTAACATATGTTGCATCTGCTTGATAAACAGTAACTTCTGTATTGTTATCTTCTCTTTCAATATCCTTATAAGTGGAATTTAATCCTACGTAAATTAAAAAATCTGAAAATACAAAAACTCCTGCTAAAATTAGTATCCACACTATAATTTTTCTTCCTGTACTCATTTTCTATTCCTCATTTCCTTTTAACTTTTTTTATTATATCAAATTTTTCCCATTATTTCAACACTTCTATCTCTTTTCCCAAATAAGTTGAATAAATAAAGGTACTTTTTACCTTTTTATGAAAAGCTTCTTCTAGTGCTTTTTCATACAATTCCAATTGTTTTTTATATTTATTTACTAATTCTTGTTCTGATTGAACAAAATCTGTTTTGTAATCCACTAAAATCAATTCATCCTCTTTGTTTACGTAATACAAATCAATGATTCCTTGTACCAATATATCTTCTGTTGCTTCTTCTTGATATATCTCTTTGGCTGGTATTGTAATATAAAATGGTTTTTCTTTATTAATTTTTTTTGCTTGCTTCATATCTTTCCATATTTTTGATTGTGTGAATTTTAAAATCGCAGCTGGATTGATATGTTTTGCTTCTTTTTCTGTTATTATTTCATTTTTAACTAAATTGTCTATTATCTGGTTTACTTTTCCTAAATCATAATCTTGTTTTTCATCTAATTTTTGCATACATAAATGTAATAAGGTACCTTTTTGAGCATTTGTTAATTTTATATTTTCTTCTTTTCTTGTAAATTTAGGAGATGGAAAACTAATTTCAACAGATTCTTGTTGTTTCTGTTTTATTTTTGTAACAGATGTTTTAGTTGGTATTTGAGTCGATAATTCATATGGATATATGCTGTCTAATTTATATGCTATTTCTCCTATTTTTGTTTTATCTATTTCTTTCTGTTCTAACATTGCTATCCAATCTATATCCTGTTCTTTTATTGTTTCGCAAAATGCTAAAACTTCTTTTTTTGTATAAGTCTTAAGTTCTGCTATTGCTTGCATATTAGTTTGCTCATAAAAATACACCAATAAAATCCAATCTATATATTTGATATATTTTTTAACCAAAATAGCATTGATTTTCCCTTTTTCCTTTTGATATCTTTCTATTTGTTGTAATAATTTTTCTTTTTGTTTTTCATAATCTTTTTTGATTCCTGTAATAATTAGTTTCTCTTTGCTTCTTGTTAAAGCTACATATAAAATCCTCATTTCTTCTGATAAGGTTTCTATCAACACTTTATTACGAATAGCTGCTTTGCTTAATGTATCATATTGAACTTGCCTTTCATAATCAATATATTTTACTCCAATTCCTAAATCTTGATGTAATAATATATTTTGATTTAAGTCCATTAAATTAAATTGTTTCCCTGTACTAGCTAAAAACACAACTGGAAATTCTAGTCCTTTACTTTTATGGATACTCATAATTCTAACAACATTGTCATTTTCTCCTATCGTTTTGGCTGCCCCCATATCTCCATTACTTAATTTCAATTTTTCTATAAAATGAATAAAATGATAAAGTCCTTTAAAACTTGCTGTTTCATATTGTTTTGCTCTTTCAAACAACATCCTTAAGTTAGCTTGTCTCAATATTCCATTTGGCATGAGTCCGAACATAATGATAATATCCTGTGTCAGAATAAATTTTCCATATCAACTCGTCTAAAGCTAAATATTCTTGTTCTTTTCTCCATTGTGTTAACTTTTCTAAAAAGTCCTCTATTTTCTGCTTTAATATACTGCCAACAGAAAGTTTTGCTTTTTGTAAACAGGTATAAAAATTATCTTGCTTGTCTGCTAAACGAATTTGAATTAATTCATCATCGGTAAATTTGCCAATATTAGACCTCATAACGGTTACTAATGGGATATCTTGAATGGGATTGTCTATAATTTTTAATAAACTCATAATAGTTTGAATTTCAATTGCTTCTAAATATTCCTGTGAACTATCTGAAAATACAGGCATCTGTAAATTTAAAATTTCCTGCTCATAAATAGGAGCTACCTTACTTGTAGTTCGTAATAAAATTACGATATCTCGATATTGTATATCTCGATACTTTTCTTGCTTTTTATCCCATACTTGATATCGATTCTGGACTAATTTTTTTATCTTGTTTGCCACAAATTTTGCTTCTAACTCCATATCAGCTATGTTTTCCTCTTCTTCTGCTTCTTCTATCTGTTTCTCTTCCAGTGCAACAGAATCAATTAGATTGATTTCGATTTTTTCATTTTGATTGATGTTTGGATAAGTAGCTCCTAAATTTAGATATTCTTCTTGATTATAGTCCATATCTCCTAAGGTTTGACTCATAATATTTTCAAACATTAAATTCGTAAACTGCAAAATGTTTTGTTTACTTCTAAAGTTTTTAAATAATTGAATTTTTAGGTCATCTTCTGATGATTTGCTCTCTTTCTTCTGATAATTCTTATATTTATTTAAGAATAACTCTGGCATAGCTTGTCTAAATTTATAAATACTTTGCTTAACATCTCCTACCATGAAAATATTGTTTTTTCGTGATATAGCAGTAAGTATATATTCTTGTACCAAGTTACTATCTTGGTATTCATCAATTGCTATTTCTTCATATTTATCTTGATATTTTTTGGCAACTTCCTTTGCATTTAATAAAATGTCCAAAGCAAAATGCTCCACATCATGAAAATCTACCATGTTTTTTTCTCTTTTTCGTTTTGAAAATTCTCTTTCAAAAGTAAGAATTAAGTTTTGCAATCTTACTAAAATGCCATACATATCATTGATATCTTGATTTGCTTCTTTTGAATTGCAAATTAATATTTTATCTAACACCTTTGTTAGTTTTCTTTTTACTTCATCTCTTATCTCTTTTGCTTTTTCTTTTATTTCAGAATCAACTTTTTGCCTAGGCCAAGTTACAAATTTTAATGTTCCGTGCAATTGCATAACTTTTATTCCAATTTTCTAAACTATTTTTTAAATTCTCTAATTGGTCTATATCATCTCTTATCGTTTGATAAAACTTTTCTAATTCTGGCTCAAAAGATAATTCTTCTTCCACTTTTTTTAATATAGCTATATCATCTATTAATTCTTCTTCTACTTCTTGTAATAAAATCTCCCCCCATGGTGTTTGGCTGAAATCTTCCTCTAATTGGTCTTCTAAATAAAACATCTGAATTTTTTCCTGTAACCATTTCTGTGGAAATGGATTACTTTGTATATAAGAATCCATTTTTAAAACCAAATCTTTTAACGGAGTATCATCTCTATAACTTGTATACACATTAATTAATTTTGCGAAGTCTTGATCTTCTGTTTCATATTTCTCTTCAAATATCTCTTCTATTACTTCTTGCTTTAATAACTCTATTTCTGTCGTATCTGCAATTCTAAAGTTAGGTGATATGTTTTCTAGTTCATAAAAGTTGTTTCTGACCACTTCTAAACAAAAGGAGTCTATGGTACAAATACTGGCTTTATTTAATAAGGTTATTTGTCTTTGTAAATTTTCATCTTCTGGATTTTCTTCTAATTTTTGATAAATGGCATTTAATACTCTTTCTCTCATTTCTGCTGCTGCACTGTTTGTAAAGGTAACCACCAATAATTTATCTATATCTACTTTATCTTGTATCATTTTATGAATGATTCTTTCTACTAACACTGCTGTTTTTCCGCTTCCGTGCAGCAGCTGCTACTAATATGTTAGAATCTTTTTCATGAATAGCATCTTGTTGTTCTGGGGTCCATTTTACCTGATTCATATTTATCTCCTTTTTTATTATTTCTTAACAGTATCTTTTTCATGTACTAATTAAAGTTGCAAAATTAAATCATACTATTAACTTTTTTAATCACTCTGCAAGGATTTCCCACTGCTATACTGTTTTCTGGAATGTCTTTTGTTACAATACTTCCTGCTCCAATAATACAATTATCTCCTATTCTTACCCCTGGCAATACAACTACATTCCCACCTATCCATACATTATTACCAACTTCAATCGGTTTAGCATATTCCAATCCTTTGTTTCTCTGTTCTACTTCTATTGGATGTCCAGCTGTATAGAACCCACAGTTTGGTGCAATCAATACATTATCTCCAAATTTGACTTTATTACTATCTAAAATAATTAAATT
This sequence comes from uncultured Clostridia bacterium, assembly GCA_948585895.1. GTDB lineage: Bacteria > Bacillota > Clostridia > TANB77 > CAG-508 > CAG-269. The sequence goes on from CAPBNZ010000027.1 coordinate 4,390, forward strand.
ATGATTGGCGTAAAAATTTTTGCCTATTTCAATATTATAGCCATAATCACACATAAATGGTTGTTCTATAAAAAAATCTCCTTTTGTCTTTCCTAGTATTATTTTCATTATTTTATTTCTTTCTTCATGATTGGAAGGTTTTATTTGATTATATTCATAACATAAATCTTTTACTTTTTGTCTTTCTTTTTTCAATTCTTCATTATAGTTGGCATCATATAATTCTCCTGCTAACATTTTTTCTTTTTCTTTCATATGTCTCATACCTCCTTAACTTTCTCCTCTAATCTCTATAACCACTTTTCCTATTTATATTATATTTTTTTTAATAAATCAAGCCTATCGAATAGAAAAAGAATAAGTCCAAAACTTATTCTTCTATTTCTTCGAATTGACTATTATATAACTCAGCATAAAATCCGCCTTTTTGTAATAACTCTTCATGTGTTCCTTGTTCTACAATATCGCCATGATTCATAACTAAAATTAAATCTGCATTTTTAATAGTTGACAATCTATGAGCAATAATAAAACTTGTTCTTCCTTTCATTAAATTGTCCATAGCTGCCTGAATTTGTATTTCTGTCCTTGTATCAATTGAGCTTGTGGCTTCATCCAAAATTAATATCTTAGGATTAGCTAAAATAACTCTTGCAATGGTCAATAATTGTTTTTGACCAGCAGAAACATTAGTTGTTTCTTCGTTAATAACAGATTGATATCCTTTTGGTAATGTTTTTATAAAATGATGTACATGTGCTGCTTTTGCCGCTTCAATTACTTGGTCATCTGTGGCATCTTCTTTTCCATATTTAATATTTTCTTTTACAGTTCCTCCAAATAGCCAAGTATCTTGTAAGACCATACCAAACATTTTGCGAAGCTCTCCTCTATCAAAGTCTTTTATATTATGACCATCTACCATTATTTCTCCGCTCCAACACATCATAAAATCTCATTAATAATTTTACCATAGTAGTTTTTCCTGCTCCTGTTGGTCCTACAATAGCAATTTTTTGTCCTTCCTGAACTTCAGCATTAAAATCTTTTATAATTGTAGTTTCTGGATTATATCCAAATTTAACATGACGAAAACTTACATTTCCTTTTAAATTAGAAGTATCCATATTTCCTTTTTTTGTATCAATTTCTTCTGGTTGTTCTAAAAACTCGAAAACTCTTTCTGCTGCTGCTATCATAGCTTGTAACATAGCTGATATTTGTGCAATTTGGTTAATTGGCTGTGTAAATTGTTTATTGTATTGAATAAAGCTTTGTATATTACCAACGGTAATGGTTCCCTTGATTGCTAAATAGCCTCCTGCTACCGCAACTCCTACATATCCAATATTGGCAATAAAGTTCATAACTGGAAACATTAAACCTGATAAAAATTGCGATTTCCATCCAGAGTGATATAATTCTTGATTGGCTTTTTCAAATTCTTTGGTTACTTTTTCTTCTCCATTAAATGCTTTAACAATATTTAATCCTCCATACACTTCTTCTACTTGCCCATTGACATGACCTAAATAAGCTTGTTGTTTTTGAAAGTATTTCTGTGACTTACCAACAATATTTTTTACTAATATACCTGCTATTGGAAGTATAATCAAAGATATTAGAGTCATTTGCCAACTAATAGAAAACATCATAATCAAAATTCCTATAATAGTACAAATAGAGGTAATAATTTGTGTAATACTTTGATTCAAGTTCATACTTAATGTATCAATATCATTTGTAATAATTGATAATACTTCTCCATGTGTTTTTGTATCGAAATATCTCATTGGCAATTGATTGATTTTTTTAGCCAAGTCATTTCTCAACTGATAAGTTAGTTTTTGTGAAATACTTGTCATAGTAAATCCTTGTATAAAGGAAAAGATAGCACTTATTACATATAATATTAATAAAGTAATAGCAATTTGCCCTATCTTTCCAAAATCTATCCCATTTCCTCCTGACAATTTACTGACTAATCCATTAAAGATTTCTGTTGTAGCATTTCCCAATATTTTAGGTCCTACAATGGTAAATATGGTACTTCCAATTGCAAAGATAAATACAATTATTAAAGCTATTCTATATTTTGATAAATAATCATTCATTAGTTTTTTGGTAGTCTTTTTAAAATCTTTTACTTTTGGTAGGGTTCCTTCACCTGGTCTCATTGGTCCTCCCATTGGTCCTGGCATATTAATTTCCTCCTTTCTTTCCTAATTCTTCTTCTGATAACTGAGACAAAGCTATTTGCTTATAAGTTTCATTGTTTTTCATTAATTCTTGATGTGTACCAATACCTACTACTTTACCTTCTTCTAACACAATTATTTTTTCTGCATTCATAATGGTACTAATTCTCTGCGCCACAATAATAACCGTTTTATCTTTTGTTTTGTTTACTAAAGCTTCTCTTAGTTTACTATCTGTTTTAAAGTCAAGTGCTGAAAAGCTATCATCAAATACAAATATCTCTGGGTCTTTTGCAATTGCTCTTGCAATCGACAAACGTTGCTTTTGTCCTCCAGAAACATTGCTCCCACCTTGTGCGATAGGCTCTTTGTACTTTTTGTCTTTGTCTTCAATAAATTCAATTGCTTGTGCTATTTCTGCTGCTTCTTTCATTTGTTCATCTGACATAGTTTCATCAGCATATTTTATGTTAGATTCAATGGTTCCTGAAAATAAGATTCCCTTTTGTGGAACCAAGCCTATAATATCTCTTAATTCTTTTTGCGATACTTCTTTTACATTGACACCATCAATTAGAAGTTCTCCTCCTGTTACATCGTAAAATCTTGGCAATAGATTTACAACTGTTGATTTTCCACTTCCTGTACTTCCAATAATAGCTGTCGTCTCCCCTGGTTCTGCTGTAAAATTAATATCTGATAAAATTTCTGTATCTGCATCTGGATAGCGGAAAGATACATTTTTAAATTCTACTAAACCTTTTTTGTCACTATGAAATTTCTTTGTTTCTTCTTTGTCTTTTATCGTGGCTTCTGTTTCTATTACTTCATTAATACGTCTTGCTGATACAGCTGCTCTAGGTAACATGATAGAAATCATAGAAATCATTAAAAATGCCATAACAATCTGCATCGTATATTGAATAAATGCCATCATATCACCAACTTGCATCATACCTTGATCTACATTATGACCTCCTACCCATACAATTAAAATCATAATAGAGTTCATAATAAACATAAGGAGTGGCATCATCATGGACATGGCTCTATTTACAAATACATTTGCTTTCATTAAATCATGATTAGCCTCATCAAATCTTGCTTCTTCTTTTTTCTCTTTATGGAAAGCCCTAATAACTGGTAAGCCTGTTAATATTTCTCTTGCTACTTGGTTTAGTTTGTCAATTAAATCCTGTAACTTTTTGAATTTTGGCATAACAATCACAAATAAAGTTCCCACAATAAATAAAATAGCTAAAATAGCAACACCTATAATCCAAGCCATCTGACTATCGCTATTGGTTAATACCTTTACAAATCCTCCTATACCAATAATTGGTGCATAAACAACTACTCTAAATAACATAGTAATTAATTGTTGAATTTGTTGAATATCATTGGTACTACGTGTAATTAAAGAAGCAGTTGAGAATTCTGACAACTCTTTATTTGAGAAACGAATAACCTTTTTGAAAACCTTGTCTCTTAATGTCTTTCCAAGTCTAGCTGCTACTCTAGATGATAATAACATAATAGTAACTGCTGATATCATTGTAATAGAAGCAACCCCTAGCATTTGAAGTCCT
>CAPBNZ010000027.1:8193-9048 GCA_948585895.1 uncultured Clostridia bacterium
TATAATCATTTTGAAGTTTATCTGTATCTATTCCTAATTCCTTATAAATTTCTTTAATAGCACTTATAGCTGCTTGCTCTTTAATTGAATCTTGCATCTCATCTATTTTACTTGCAAATTCTGCTAACACTTGATTTCGTTGTTCTTCTGGCATAGTTTTTATAATATCTACAAGATTTTGTGACTGTATATATTGTTTTTGTTCATCTAATCTATTAGCTATGATTTGTTCCTTTATTTGTTTTGCCACTTCTTCATTCTGAATCGTCATCATTTCCATTAGGGGTCCTGCCATTGCTTTAGATAATTCATTCTTTTGTTCCTCTTTTATTTCTTTTAAAACATATATTGTGTTTGCTTCCACTTGTTGATTTTTTCCAAGATATTTGTGTATTATCTTTTCTTCTTGTTTTGTAAACTTATCTCCTACTAATGTATAGTTATCTAAAATTTTATTATCCTCATCCGTAAAAATAAGTAGGGTTTTCATATTTTCTTTGGAAATGATATCTGGTACAGAACTTTCAATTCCTCCTGCCTGAATACCAATATTCACTATTTTTGATGTATAATCTGGTAAAGCTAAATCAGTTGTTGCTTGTATACCTAGTAAAATAACAATTGCTACCACTGACCAGAATGACTTTTTTAGATTTCTTAAAACTTTTAGCATAACTTCTCCTCTCTTTGCTGAAGATGATTTTGGGGACGGAGGAAAAAATCATCTTTTATATTTATATTTCTCTTATATTTTTTGCATCAAAGATGATTTTTTCCTCCGTCCCCAAAATCATCTTCAACCCAAAAAAGAACACTGTATCATTATATGTGACACAGTGTCATTTGTCAATAATC
>CAPBNZ010000027.1:9058-22171 GCA_948585895.1 uncultured Clostridia bacterium
GATTGTAAACTTTCTGTGAATTATAGCTATTTACATTTTTCTGAATACACCAGCAACTTTTCCTAAAATCTCACAAGTTGGTACTATAATAGGATCCATAGTAGAATTTTCTGGTTGTAATCTAATGTGGTCTTTTTCTTTATAAAATGTTTTTACGGTTGCTTCCTCTCCAATTAGAGCTACTACAATTTCTCCATTATTAGCTGTGTTTTGTCTCTTTATTAAGATATAATCTCCATCTAATATTCCTGCTTCTATCATGCTTTCTCCTCTTACTGTAAGCATAAAGCTCTCAGAATTTCCTACAAAATCAACTGGAATAGGAAAAGTATCTGTTACATTCTCTACTGCTAAAATTGGCTCTCCAGCAGTAATTCTACCTATAATTGGTACTTCTATTAATTCTTTTTGTGTGTAAAAATCTTTACTTGATGTTTTCTTTATTTCTCCTGACCCACCTTTTAATAACCTTAGTGTTCTTCCTTTTTTATCTTGTTTTTTGATGTATCCTTTTTCATCCAATTTGGCTAAATATCCATGGACGGTAGCAGTTGAACTTAGCCCAACCGCTTTTCCAATTTCTCTTACAGATGGCGGATATCCTTGCGTCATAATTTGTTTTTCAATAAATTTTAGTATGGCTTTTTCTCTCTTATTTAATTCTGGTTTTTTTCTTGGCATATTATCACTCCATTTATCATATTTTCTCACATCATATCATACAAACAAAAAAATGTCAAACATATTTTTGACATTTTACAAATAAAATGCATTGCTGCTTTAAGTTCAGATAAATGCTTATTATTTATATATTATACCACTTTTGTTTAAACTCATTTAAATATTTTACCATAAAAATGAACCCATCTTATTAAACTTTTTTGTCTAATAACTGGGGTTCATTTTATATCTCCTTCTTATTTCAGTTGTGCTTTATTTTATATAAATATTGGGATCAACAGGCAAAGAATCTTTTAATACCTCAAAATGAAGATGTGCTTCATCTGCAATTTCAAACACTGCTGTGTTTCCAACGGTTCCAATCGATTGTCCCTTCTCTACTTTTTCTCCTTCTACAACAAATTCAGATGTCAACAAATTAGCATATATTGTTTGAAAATTATTATCATGTTCAATTACAACTGTTAATCCATATCTTGGATCATTTTTAATTGATTTTACTTTTCCTGCTTCAGCTGCTTTTACTACAGTTGTTTTATCTGATTTGATATCTATTCCCATATGAGTTGTCCATTCTTTTAAGGTTTCTGAATAAATTAAATTATCTTTTGCATATTCCCTAACAATTTCACCTTCTACTGGCTTTGCAAAACTTAATTCTTTTTTTGTCTCTTTTGGTTCTGCAACCTTTGCATTTGTTGTTACATTTTTGGTATTACTTGACTTTGTTACATTTGTTGTATTAGTTTTTGTTTGATTGATTGTATTCGTAATTTTAGTTTCATTTGTTGTATTAGCTGTATTTGTTGTGGTATTTATCTCATTTTTTGATTCTTCTACTGTCTTTCCTATTTCTGTACTAGCACTTTCTGTGTTTTTTGTATTGTTACTGCTAATACTTGCCATTTGCTCTAAACTCATAGTACCACTTCTTACCTCATCGCTTAAACTTTTACTATACATAAACAAAGCAAATACAACAATAGCTAAAATAGCAACACCTATTCCTGTATACAAAATAATCTTATCTGTTGCCATCTTTCCTTGCAAATTTTTTCCTCTATTCTCTCTTCTCATATAATCCTCCTTAAATAGTTTATTAATACAAGTATTTCCTATTTTTAGAAGAATATACATTTATAAGGAATTTATTTCTTTGATTTCTACTCCTATATAAAAATGATTAATAATCTCTTTGTAATTACTTCCTTGTTTTGCCATCATATCACTTCCTGTCTGGCTCATTCCGACACCATGTCCATATCCTTTTACAATAAATTTTACTTTGTTTTCTTCTTTTACTACTTCAAAATTAGTTGATTTTAGCCCAAAAATGCTTCTTGCTTCTACTCCAGAAATTTCATGGTTTCCAAATTTAATGGTTTTTACTCGCTTACTATCTGTATATTCTAATATTTTAATATCCTCATTATTTTGAAAATTAATTTGAATATCTTGATATTTTGCTTTTAACTTTTCTAAAACTTCTTCATTAGAAAGTTGCACCTCTGATGCATATTGACTATATCCTTCTTCTCCTGCTGTTTGTACTACTTGCAAATAAGGCAAACCTGTTCCTCCCCAAACGTTTACAGGAAGTTCTGTCGTTCCTCCACTATTACTATGGAAAAAAGCATTAATTGGTTCATTATTATAAGTAATAATTTCTCCTTTTGTTTCTTTAACACATTGTTCTATCTTTTTCCAATTGCTTTCCCTTTTCTCCTCTTCCCATCTTGCTAATCTAGTTTCTTTAGAAACCCATGCTTGGCAGCAAGTAGAATCATCACATATATCTGCATTATCATGTTTTTTGTTTTTCATTTTATAAATTGTGTATGTTCTAGCAACAACTGCCTGTGCTTTTAAAGCTTCTAATTCATAGCTTGCTGGCATCTCTGCTGACACCACATGACAAAGATATTTGTCTAATTCTACCTCTTCTACCTCACCTGTCTTTCTATGTAATAATTGAATCGTTCCATAATTTTTATAATCATAACTTTTTGCTTCTTCTGTTACTCCTACTTCATCTATTTTCTTTTCTTCTACTTCATTTGAACTAACTGGTTTATCCTGTTTAGTAAGTAACGCTGGTAATACAAAACAAATAAAAATAAAAGTAAAAAAATACAACAAAACTTTTCTCACACATTACCTTCCTCTCTTAGATGATTTTGGGGACGGAGGAAAAAATCATCTTTTATGTTTATATATCTCTTTTATTTTTTAATTTTGAATCCAAGATGATTTTTTCCTCCGTCCCCAAAATCATCACATTCAAGCTTCTATTAACTTATTTTTCATATTTCCTAATATTTTACGTTCAATTCTTGAAACTTGCACTTGTGTAATTCCTAAAATTTTTGCGACTTGTGCTTGCGTTTTTTCTTTATAAAATCTTAATAAAATAACTTCTTTATCTCTTTCTTCCAAATTCTCTATTAATTGCTTTACGACTAATTTATTTGTTATTATTTCTTCTTCGTTTTGGTTACTTGATAAGGTTTCCAATAGACTAATACTATTTCCATCTTTTTGATTTGTATAATTACTTCCCTCAATAGATTCTACTGTATTACTAGATTCCATTGCCAAAGCAATATCCTCTTTTGCTGCTTTTAGTTCTTTTGCTATTTGATTTATACTTATCTCTTCCCCTTTTTTATAAAAAAAATCTTTTTGCAATTCTTTGATTTTTATGCTTAATTCTTTAATACTTCTACTTACTTTTACAGGTCCATCATCTCTTATATATCTTTTTATTTCTCCAATCATATAAGGTACTGCATAGGTTGATAATTTAACATCAAAACTCAAATCAAATCGTTTGATTGATTTAATAAACCCCATACAGCCAATTTGATATAAATCTTCTATTTCATATCCTCTTCCATTAAATCTTTTTACAATACTCCATATAAGTCCATTATTTTGTTTGATTAATTTTTCTAATTCAAATTTATCTCCGTGCTTGGGCCTTTTTTATCGCTTCTATATCGTTTTCGTACATAAAATAACCCTCATTTCTTTAATCTTTTGTAATCATTTGAAATTCTTGTTCTTTTTCAAGCTTTGGTTTTATTTTTTTACTCATGGTTACTTTTGTTCCTAATCCAACAATAGATTCTATTTCCATTGTATCCATAAAGCTTTCCATTATAGTAAATCCCATTCCTGACCTTTCTAAATTTGGTTTTGTCGTATACAATGGTTCTTTTGCAATATCAATATTTTCAATTCCTTTTCCCATATCTGAAATCTCAAGAATAATTTCATCTTCTTTTAAATGTCCTACTATTTTCACAATTCCTTGTTTATTTTCATAACCATGAATAATACAATTTGTTACAGCCTCTGAAACTGCTGTTTTAATATCAGCTAATTCTTCAATGGTTGGATCTAATTGTGCTGCAAAGGCTGCTACAGCAACTCTTGCAAATGCTTCATTGTTTGACCTACTTATGAATTCTAATTTCATCTCATTTTCAAAAACATCTTTCATTTTTATAAATCCTTTCTTGTTTTGATTAGTTTGGATAGTTTTGGGACAGGCACAAACTATCCATTTTTGGCTATTTGGGGGGACAGGTTAGCTTTTTCCTTTTAGCATGTTAGGATATTTGTAAATATTCTATGTCTTGTGCAACAGGAATTAATTTTAGTATTCCACTCATTTCAAATATTCTTTTTACACTTTGTGTTAAATTACTAACCTCTAATTTTGCCCCTATCATGTTTGCAAATTTATATCTCCCTATTATCATTCCTATTCCTGCACTATCCATGAAAGTGACACAATTAAAATCAAATATAACTCTTTTAGGCATATATCTCTCAATTTCATAATCCGCTTTCCTCCTTATTTTTTGTACACTACAATCATCAATTTCATCTATAATTTTAAAAACTAGAAGCTTGTCCTCTTCATAAAATTTTGATTCCATTTCAATTCTCCTTCCTTAGTTTTCTTATCGTATTATAATATAATTACCATTTTTTTCCAAGAGTAAAAATTAAGAAGTTTTGTCGATTTCTAAAAAACTTTCGACAAAAATTTATGCCTAATTTCAATCTATCCATGTTATCAATAAATTATTTACTATTTTAGCCTTTATAGATAGTTATGAATTTATGCAATTCCATTTAACAATGATTGTTTATTTTAAATTTGTTGAAATAAAATCTATTTCTGAATAAATATCCTACTATACTTTCCAGTTGAATTTTTTTATCTAAATAAAAAAAGATTTGGAAACTAGCTCCAAATCCTTATTTCAATTTGTTTAACATTTCTTTGTATTTTTCTAATTTTGCTTTTTCTTGATCAATTTTAACTTGTGGTGCTTTGCTGATAAATCCAGGATTAGATAACATTTTTTCACATCTTGCTACTTCTGCTTCTAATCTTGCCTTTTCTTGTTCTTGTCTTTTTCTCTCTTGTTCTTTGTCAATTAATCCTTCCAAAGGCATATACAATTGAATTTCATCTGTTACAATTTGAATTGCCTCTTCTGGAATTGCTTTTTTGCTTTTTTGAATGATTATATTTTTTCCAAATCCTAATTTTAATAGAAATTCCTTTGCTTCCTCTAATTGACTTTGATATTGTTCTGTTACAAATATTAATTCTGCTTTTTTGGTTGGATGAATATTTTTAGTTGCTCTTACATTACGAATTTCTATTACAATTTCTTTGATTTTCTCAATGGTCTGCTCTTCTTTTTCAAAGACAAATTGTTCTTTTGCCTCTGGCCAATTAGAAACCATCAATTCTGTTTCACTATATTGTACTAAATTACTATATATTTCAGAAGTTACGAAAGGCATAAATGGATGCAACAATTTCATGGTGGTTCTTAGTACATGATTTAAAATATCACTTACTGCTATTTTAGTTTCTTGCTTTTCACTGTAAATTCTTGGTTTTACCATTTCAATATACCAATCACAGAATTCATTCCAAATAAAATTATAGATTTTGTCTAAAGCAATTCCTAAATCATAATTTTCCATATTTCTAGTTACTTCATCTACTAATTTATCTAATTTATTTAATATCCACTTGTCTTCTATTGTTAGTAAATCTGGATTGTATTTATGGTTTGTAACATGATATACTTTTTGGCAAAATTCTTTTACTTTGTCTTTATCTGGAGTATTACTTATTACAAATTTAGCAGCATTCCATATTTTATTAGCAAAGTTAGAAGCTTGTTCTAATTTTTCTGGCATATAACGAATGTCATTTCCCATAGTTGTTCCAGATAGCACTGAAAATCTTAAAGCATCTGCTCCATATTGGTTAATTACTTCTATTGGGTCAACCCCATTTCCTAATGTCTTTGACATTTTTCTTCCTTGGCTATCTCTTACAATTCCATGGATTAGTACATCACTAAAAGGCTTTTCTTCCATAACTTCTAATCCTGAAAATAGCATTCTTGCTACCCAGAAAAATATAATATCATAGCCAGTAACTAATACATTAGTTGGATAAAAGGTCTTTAAATCTTCTGCTTCTTTATTTGGCCAACCAAGTGTTGAAAATGGCCACAATGCTGAACTAAACCATGTATCTAAAGTATCTTCATCTTGTTTTAATCTACTACAACCACATTTTTTACATGCTTCTGGCTTTTGTTTTTCTACATTAATATGTCCACATTCTTCACAATAATAAGCAGGTATTTGATGTCCCCACCATAATTGTCTTGAAATACACCAATCTTGGATATTTTCCATCCAATTAAAATAGGTTTTTTCATATCTTTTTGGAATGAATTTTACCTCATCCTTTTTCACTACCTCTATAGCTGGTTTAGCTAATTCTTTCATTTTTACAAACCATTGCTCTGAAATCTTAGGCTCTATAGTATTTTTACATCTTTCACATTTGGCAACATTATGTGTGTATTCCTCTTCTTTTACTAATGCACCTATTTGTTTTAGTTTTTCTACTATTTTTTCTCTTGCTTCTAATAGTTTCATTCCTTGATATTCTGGTACTAATTTTCCCATTTTAAAGTTCTCATCAAACACTTCTATGATTTCTAAATTATGTCTTAATCCTGCTTGATAATCATTCATATCATGTGCTGGTGTAATTTTTACAGCTCCTGTTCCAAATTCTTTTTCTACAAAAGAATCAGCTATAATAGGAATTTCTTTATTCATAATTGGTAATATACAGGTTTTTCCTACTAAATCCTGATACCTTTCATCTTCTGGATGAACAGCTACTGCTGTATCACCAAGCATGGTTTCTGGTCTAGTTGTGGCTACTATGATATATCTATCTTCTCCTTTGACTTGATAACGAATATGCCATAGATGAGAAGCTTCTTCATGGTATTCTACTTCTGCATCTGATATAGAGGTATTGCAATTGGTACACCAATTTACCATTCTTTTTCCTTTATAGATTAACCCCTTGTTATATAAGTTTACAAATTGCTCTAAAACAGCATTTGATAATCCCTCATCTAAAGTAAATCTTCTTTTATCCCAATCACAAGAACAACCTAATTTTCTTTGTTGTTCTTGAATAGTACCTCCATAAAGTTCTGTCCATTCCCATGCTTCTTCAATAAATTTTTCTCTGCCTAACTCATGTTTTGTTTTTCCTTCTACTTTTAGTTTTTGCACTACTTTCATTTCTGTTGAAATAGATGCATGATCACAACCAGGAAGCCACAAAGTATTATATCCTTGCATTCTTTTAAAACGAATTAAAATGTCTTGAATGGTGTCATCTAATGCATGACCCATATGTAGTTTTCCTGTTACATTTGGTGGTGGCATCATAATGCAATAACTTTCTTTATTTTTATCCATACTTGGTTTAAAATATCCCTCTTTTTCCCAATGTTTGTACAACTGACTTTCAAAATCTTTTGGATTATATTTATCGTTCACTTCCTTGTTCCTCCTTACCCTTTTGTTCTTTCCATTGGTCTGATGATTTTTCCCATTCTTCACCCACTTCACTAAATTCTTGCTTTCTTGATTTAGCTTTCATACATTTAGCATAAGTTTCTTTATCTACCTCACCTGTTTCTATATATCTTTTTGCCATCCTGTATAATGTATATATTATATTATTGTTTGGTACCTCTTTTAGTTCTAATGATAGATATCGTTCTTCTTCCTCTTTTGTTAATTCTCTTTTATAAGGCAACATGATAAGTTCTAAAACTTCATTCTTTCTTTTCTCCTCTTCTGTAAATAATTCTGATAATCTTGACTTAAAATCGTTTAACATATTATTCCTTCCTTTCTTATTAAATCTTAATGATAACCTTTTGTAAGATTAAAAATATTTTGGTAACATTCAAAAAACTCCCCCCTAAACATAAGGGCGAGTTCTATTCCTCACGGTACCACCTTAATTATAATTTTTTACAAATTATATCTTAATTAGCTTTTAACGTGGCTTAAACGGATATTCCTATTTTATATTTCTCAGAATACCAACAAAAAAGCTACTTTCCATTTATCTTTTCTTAAGAAGCTCCCAGCCTATGACTTCTTTTCTCTATAAGCAAGTATAAATGTACTTTTCTTTTTTCTTGTTTTTGTCTATGTCAATTATTATACTATGTTTTTTATATAATTGCAAGACTCTCTCAAAAATCTCTTATTTTACCTATCTTTATAAGTATCATTGTAATTACATAAAATTAACAACTTTAACTATTTTTCTACATAATCTGATGGTATTTCAAATAATTTATCATCTACTTTATATAATATCTCTATTTTCAATAATTCTTGATATTCTCCCATTATCGTTTTAATATAAGATAATTTATCTTTATTAAAATAAAATCTGGTTTTTGTTGTTTCACTTTCAACAGTAGGTACATTATTTATCACAAATCCTGTCGTTCCTTCATACTCATTATATTTATATTCTTTACCATCTATTTTTTCTTTTCCTTCTATAAATTTCTTATCTTTTATTTCTGCTAATGCAAACATTATTCTTTCCAAATCTGTTTGATTATTTTGGTAAGTATAGTATATCTTTTCATCCTCCATTAATAAGTATGAATTTCCATCTTTTATAATAAATTTAGACCTTTCCCCTTGATAAATTGTTTCTATATAGGCCTTATTATCTTTTTTAGCATAATAAATTTTATTTTCATTATCTAGTGTCATGGCAAAACTAAATGTCTTTTTCTGCTCCAATTCAGAATATAGTTTATTAATCTTTGAATTACTTTCATTAGATTCCATTTTATTTTTATGTGTTATCCAAAAAATTCCTCCCATTATCATTGCAAAAACTAGGATTATAATAGCTGTTATTAAAATTATTTTTTTCTTTTTACTCATTTGTTTCCCTCCTTGTCATGTATTATAGACATTTGTGCAAGCAATATTTTATTTTATCATCAACTTGAATGTCATATGGAGAAACATCTCCAATATAACACTTTTAATCTCCTAAGTTAATTCCTATATTTCTGGCTGTTTTTATTAAGTCATCCTCCATCGTTACTTTTCTTAAATTACTTTCTTCTGTATTGCCAGATACTGCACCAATTTTTGTATTTCTCCCCACTACTTCTTCTAAAGATATCGAATCTAATCTTCCATTTTTTATAATGGCTAGTGTTCCAAATTTCCCTTCTAAAGCAAGTTCCATTGCTTTGGTTCCATATTTAGTGGAAAGCACTCTATCAAATGCGGTTGGTGTTCCTCCTCTTTGCATATATCCTAATGTTGTATTTCTTGCTTCTAAACCTGTCATTTCTTCTAATTGTTTGGCAAGAACTTGTCCAACTCCTCCTAATTTTGTGTTATCAACACCTTCTCCATTATCTCTCGTTCCCATAATAGTTATTTCTCCGCCTTTTGGTTTTGCTCCTTCTGCTACTACTACTACACTAAAATTCTTTCCTCTCTTCCTTCTGTTATTAATTTTTTCAGCTACTCGATTCATATCATATGGAATTTCTGGTATTAGGGCTACATCCGCACCTCCTGCTATGGCCGCTTCTAAAGCAATCCAACCAGCATATCTTCCCATTACTTCTAATACCATAATTCTATGATGTGTTGCACCTGTTGTGTGTAATCTATCTAATGCCTCCATCGCTACTGATACAGCTGTGTTATATCCAAAAGTAATTTCTGTACAAGCTACATCATTATCAATTGTCTTTGGTACTCCAATTACATTAACCCCTTTGGTAGAAAAGTCTCTTGCTGATTTTTGTGTTCCATCTCCTCCCAATGTAAAGATACAATCAAATCCAAATTCTTTGATGTTTTCTATGGCTTTTTCTGACATATCTTTGTATTCTACACTGCCATCTTCGTTTACTATTTTATAGTTAAACAAATTAGCATTAGTAGAAGAACCAATAATAGAACCTCCCTTTGGTAAAATTCCTGTTGCTTCTCCATTGGCTGCTGTGGATAATAATGCAAAGTCTTTTTTTAGCAATCCATTGTATCCATCTATAATTCCATAACATTCTACTTCATGATTTTCAGCTGTTTTTACAATTGCTCGAATGACTGCATTGAATCCTGATACATCTCCTCCATTAGCTAATATTCCTACTTTTTTTAACATTTAAAAAACCTCCTTGTTTTGTTGCTTTTTCTTTTCTTATTATATCAATAATTAAAATTTTTACAACTGTTTTCGGAAGTTTTTTATGATTTCTATTTCTTATTTGTTTCTTGCCACTTTAATATTGGATATCCATCATTTATGATATCATTATCGTCTGTCCAGACCTCCCCTAATGTAGATGCCATATTTTTCATTTGTTCTGATGATTTCAATCCGTAATTTGTAGTTTTTCCTTGATCTCCGCTGAAAACGCCCAATAGCATTTTTATACTCATCTAAACACCATATATTATTGACAACAGAACTTCTCTGTGTACAGCCTAAAGTTCCCCCTATTTGTATATAAGAGCCATAAGCGTCTTCAACTATAATTTTTCCTATATTATAGGCATTTGTGAAATTGGTCCCCGCTATGTCTCCAACAACTCCACCAATTCTTAAATCACGTTGTTTTCCTGTTGTTTTCAAACGGATGGTACCTCGATTATAACAATCTCTAATTGTTACCGATTTTTCATAACCAATTCCAGCAATTCCTCCTGCTGTAGACCAGTCTTTTTTTGCAATTGAAATAATTTCTCCTTTATTATAACATTCTGATATAATCCCATTATTACCATTAACTCCTACAATTCCTCCTGTTTGAACAAAATCATCTTTGCTTTCTCCTTGAATAATTCCTTCATTATAACATCTAGTTACTTCACCATTGTTAAGACCAACTAATCCACCTATTTGGCAAAATGATTCCCTTGTTCCTGTTACCATACCTTTGTTATAACAATTTCGTACTATTCCTGTTAATTCATTCCAACCTACAATCGCCCCTGATAAATGTGCTATCTTTACTTTACTGCGTTTATCCATTCCTAAATTTTCTATCGTTCCTGCATTATGACTAAATAATCCTTGTTTTTCATTTGTATTGTCTATCGTAAAATTTCTTATCTCCTTTCCATTTCCATTAAAAGTTCCTTTGAAAGAATTCTTTTCATTTCCTATTGGTTCCCAATTTCTAATCGAACTCATGTCTATATTATCTCTTAATGTAATTGTCTTTTGTTCATATGTTACACCTCGATTTACATTATCTCTAAATTGTGCTAATTGTTCTGCATTATAAATATCTAAATCTCCTACAATTTCATTTATCCTTATACTCTTTGTATTCAATTTACCTTCCTTATCTTTTACAATAACGTTATAATTTCCATTCTTGTTTATTTCCTTTGTGATTGTGTATTTCTCATCTTTTTGAATTGGTAATTCTAACCTTTCTTCATTTAATGTAACGCTTTCTATCTCACCCTTATATGTAATTTCTATTGTTAATGTTGATTTTATATAATCTGCACTTACGATAGTAGATAGTTTTATTTGTATTTGTTCATTTATCTCTCCTTTTCCTAAACCATTTACTATTTTAGGAATGGTTCTATCTACTTGGAATTTCCATTCATCTATTAGTACAATATCTATATTACTTTCTGAACCATCTACTAAAATGGTTATTCCTTCCTCCGCTAATTTTTGTTTGTATTGTTTATCTTCATAATTACTATTGGTTCGTTTTTCAATCATTATATCATTTAATACTAATCCTAATTTTTCTTTAGCTTGTTCTTCTGCACTTTTTATTTTAGCTTCATTTGCTTTAGTTACTATTCCATTTTCTCCCGTTAATAATATAATGGCAACTCCTGCAAGTATTAGCATTATGATGATTGTAATAACTAATGCTGTAAGGATAAAATGTTACTTTTTTCATCAAAAATATATGGGTTTTCGTAACCCTTTAAATAAAAATCAAATTTTGTATCATTGTATATAACAACTTTATCAACTAATTCCTTACAAATGTTTTTACTAAACTTTTTCAAATTCAATATGTTATCTACCGTTTTTCTAACACTACTTAATATTTCTTCAATATTATCTCTAATTTTGATTTTCTGCTCTTGTGCTTTTAGTTCTTTTTCTAATTTTATCATTTTGTTTTCTATCTCTTTGTTCTTTAGTCTATAAGTTTCTTCATCAATTATTTCTTTTATACACAAATCTAGTAGTTTGTTTTTTTCTTTACAAAGTTGTTCTTTTTCCTTTAAAAGTATATCACTTAATTCAGTTTCTTTTTCACATTTATTTATTGCTTTTTTTACATATTCTTCTACATCTCTTTTGATTTCATTTTTATTAGTTAATATTTCTTTTAAAGCCTTTGTAAAGCATTCTTTTAGAAGTTCATTATTTACTCTATCATTATCGCATCCTATTTCTTGGTCATTTTCTATATGTTTCTTTCCATATTTAGTAGCAGTGTAACATCTCCATGTTTTTCTTATTGTTCCATCTTTTCTTTTTCTATTTTCGCCACCAACATAAGATGCACCACAGCAAGCACAAACTAATTTGCCAGAGAAAGTATGCTTATTTGTATATTTACTTTTTTCGTGTTTATACATTTCACTTCTTCTTTTCAATTCTTTTTGTGTTGCCATAAATGTTTCCCTGTCAATTATAGCTTCATGATGATTTTCTTTATAAATAAATTCTACTTCGCCTTGATTATATTTTTTAGTATGCTCTAAAAAGTCAGTAGTATATGTAATCCTTTGTTTTAAATCTCCTATGTACTTCACATTTTGTAAAATATCTAGAATCGTTGATTCTCTCCAGTCTGTTGACTTCTCTTTACTTCTAGTTCTCTTGATTTCAACTCCTCTTTCTTTTAGTTCTTTTGCAATAGTATAAGCACCTTTACCTTCATGAAGATACATATTAAATATTTCTCTTACTATTGCTGCTTCTTTTTCGTTAATTACTAATTTGGTCTTTTT
>CAPBNZ010000028.1 GCA_948585895.1 uncultured Clostridia bacterium
TTTTTGCACTCATCTTTCCCTTGCCCATATTTTAGCATAAATTTACAATATTTTCAAGTTTTATGTATACCTAATAACTGCAAGCGTAGCGTTTTAGCTTGCAGTTATTTTTTTATGATGATAAAGCAAATTGCTCAAATTTTTCGACTACATCATTATTCATTTTAGCTGTTACTCTTACATATATCTCATAAGTTGTTTTTATTGTACTATGACCTAATCTTTTTGAAACAGCTTTTATATCTGCTCCTGCTTCAATTAATCTTGTTGCGTGTGTATCTCTAAAATCGTGAAATCTACAGTTTATTCCTAATTCATAATGAATTACCTTAAACGGATATTTACAAGTATCTGTTCCTTCAAATACTCCATTATGTTTTACAAATACAAGATCAACTTCTGGTAAAGCAATATCTAATTCTGAATAAGCATTTAATATTTTTATCTCTGGTTTATTATTATAATAATTAGATGTTTCTTTCATATAATGTTTCATATATAAATTGCCATATTCTTCTTTATTTCTTTCTTGTTCTGCTTTAAATTCCTTTAAAGCATTTACTAAAGTATCTCCAATTTCAATAGTCCTATAACTACTTTTTGTTTTACAAGTACCAAAATACCATACTGTTGTCGCTTTACCACTTATATGTCTTCCGTGTGTAGCTCCATTTTGGTTCTTTTTTAAAATATTTTTATTGACAGTTAGTGTCTTCTTTTCTAAATCTATGTCATTCCAGGTTAGTCCAAATACTTCTGAAACTCTTAATCCTGTATGATAAGCTGTTAGTATTGCATAATAAAATGCGTGGTTATTTTGAAATCTTTCAAGAATTATTTCAATTTCTTCTTTACTAAATATATGAGCAGGATCTTCTTCTGGAACATCATATCTTGGGATTCTTACTTTTAATGCAGGATTTTCTTTTACAAATCCTACTACATCTGTTGCATACGAAAATGATGTTTTTAATACCTTCAATATATTTTTCATAAAGTTCTTTGAAAAAGCTTTTTCTACATATAAATTGTTTAAAAATTCTTGAAGTGTAGATGTCGTTATTTGTGATAACCTATAAAATCCTAATCTTGGTTTAATATGATTTTTTATAATGTTTGAATATGCCTGTATCGTATGATACTTTAAATTAATCTGACAATGTTCTCTAAGCCAATAATCTAAATAATCTGAATATGACATTGTATTTGGCGTAAAACTGTGTCCTGTTTGCGTATATTCGTTATACGCTATTATGCCTGCCTTCTCTGCTTCTGCTTTGGTTTTAAAACCTGATTTGTTGACGTATTTTCTTGTTCCATCAACTGGTGCAATCTCAAATTGATATTGATACACCTTTCCCCTTTTTCTTACATTAACCATTGTTATCGCTCCTTTACTAATTATTTTAGTAAAATGAAACTCAACAATAAAAATGCCAGTACCGATCGAAATACTGACATTTAATATATTCAAAATTTGTTCGCAAGGAGCTTTTAACTGATATAAAAGGGGTTCAGGTTTTTTTGTGAACATTTTTATATGATTGCGAACAAATTGCGAACATTCTGCTATATTTTTATGTTTTTTTGCTATTGCACAATCGCTGAAAGTGTTGATATTACTGATTTTTGCCACAGCAATTTTTGTATTTCTTCCCACTTCCACATGGACATGATTCATTTCTACCAACTTTAGGATTATCGTTGCGTACAGTTCTATCTACATTTGTTCCTATTTTAGCCCCTCCATCTACACTATGAATTGCTTCTAAAGCTGCTCCTGTAATTTTTACAGTTTCTTGTCTTTTGGTTTCTCCTTGTTGCCTAATATGCATTAATATTTTGGTTACATCTATTTTAATATCATTAACCATTTCATCAAACATATCAAATCCTTCTAATCGATATTGTACAACAGGATCTTTTTGACCATAAGCACGCAATCCAATTCCATTTTTTAATTCATCCATGCTGTCGATATGGTTCATCCATTTTTCATCTACTACTTTAAGCATTACAACTCTTTCAAGCTCTCTCATTTCTTCTGAGCCAATTTCTTGTTCCTTGGCTGTATAGATTGCCATTGCTTTTTTCTTTAATTCTTCTGAAATTGCATTAGTATCTGTTTTATGATTCTTAATATCATCTAACATATCAATGCCAAAAATATTGTTTATTTCTGCATTTAAAGATTCTGCATTTAGCTCAGAAGTTTCTGCATCTACGAACATATTCACAATATTATCTGCCACAAAATCAATCATAGAAATGATATTATCATGGATATTTTCGCCATCTAATACTTGTCTTCTTTGTTTGTAGATAATCTCTCTTTGTGCATTCATAACATCATCATATTTTAATACATTTTTACGAATACTAAAATTTCTGCCTTCTACTTTCTTTTGTGCATTTTCTACTGCATTTGATATTATCCTAGCATCAATTGGCATATTTTCATCTGCACCTAAAGTATTATAAACTCTCGTTATGGCATCTCCACCAAAGATTTTCATTAAATCATCATCTAATCCTATGTAAAATTTGGATTCACCAATATCTCCTTGACGTCCAGAACGTCCACGCAACTGATTATCAATTCTTCTGGATTCATGTCTTTCTGTACCAATAATTTTTAAACCACCAGCAGCAACTACCTTTTCTTTTTCTTCTTTAATTTGCTCATCATATTTTTTAACTAATTTTCTGAATTCTTCTCTTGCTTTTAAGATATCTTGATTCTCTGTTTCATAATAAGTGTCTGCTTCTTCAATTAATTCATGAGCAACTTTATTTCTTCTCATTTCTTCTTTTGCCAAAAATTCACTATTTCCGCCAAGCATAATGTCTGTACCACGTCCTGCCATATTAGTTGCAATCGTAACAGCTCCAAACTTACCAGCTTGTGCTACAATTTCTGCTTCTTTTTCATGATATTTTGCATTTAATACTTCATGTTTAATACCTTCTTGTTTTAGTAATCTACTTAATTTTTCTGATTTTTCTATTGATACTGTACCAACTAATACAGGTTGACCTTTTTGATGACTCTTTTTAATGCTTTCTACAATAGCTCTAAATTTAGCATTTTCATTTTTATAGATAACATCATTTTGGTCAGCACGAATCATAGGTTTATTCGTTGGGATTTCAATCACATCTAAATTATAAATTTCTTCAAATTCTCCTGCTTCTGTCATAGCTGTACCTGTCATACCAGATAATTTGTCATACATTCTAAAGAAGTTTTGAAAGGTAATAGTTGCTAATGTCTTTGATTCATCTGCTATCTTTACATTTTCTTTTGCTTCAATTGCTTGATGTAGACCATTGTTATATCTTCTACCATACATAATACGTCCTGTAAATTCATCGACAATTAAAACTTCCCCATCTTTTACAATGTAATCAATGTCCTTTTTCATAACGCCATAAGCACGTAAAGCTTGATTTACATGATGAACTAAGGTTGAATTCTCTAAATCATTGAAGTTTTCTAAATGGAAAGCATCTTCTGCTTTTTTGATTCCTTTTTGTGTCAAAGATGCAGATTTTGCTTTTAAATCAACTATATAATCATATTTTTCATTCTCTTCTGCTTGATTATAATCTTTGACATCTTCTTCTACAATTACTTTAGGTGTTAATCTTTTTACAAAATCATTTGCTTTTTTATATAAATCAGATGATTCATTTGCTCTACCAGATATGATAAGAGGAGTACGAGCTTCATCAATTAAAATACTATCGATTTCATCTACAATAGCATAATGTAGCCCTCTTTGTACTAATTGATTTTTGTAGATAACCATATTATCTCTTAGATAATCAAATCCAAATTCATTGTTGGTTCCATAAGTTACATCAGCATGATAAGCATTTTGTTTTTCTTGTGGTTCCATTCCAGCAATCACTAAACCAACAGATAGTCCTAAAAATTTATATAGTTTTCCCATCCATTCACTATCTCTTTTTGCTAGGTAATCGTTGACAGTAATAACGTGTACTCCTTTTCCTTCTAAAGCATTTAAGTATACTGGTAAAGTTGCTACTAGTGTTTTTCCTTCTCCTGTTTTCATTTCTGCAATTCTTCCTTGATGTAAAATAATTCCACCGATTAATTGAACATCAAAGTGTCTCATTCCTAACACTCTTTTTGATGCTTCTCTCACCACTGCAAAAGCTTCTGGTAAAATATCGTCTAAGGTTTTTCCATTTTTCAATTCTTGTTTAAAATATTCTGTTTTTCCTCTTAATTCATTATCACTTAATTTTGCTATACCTTCTTCTAATTCATTAATTCTTTGTACAAATGTCATAATTCTTTTTACTTCTTTTTCACTATATGACTTAAATATTTTTTTTAATATACTCATTTTGAATTCCTTCCTCCTAAGTTTTGTTTCTATTTTTACTTTGTTACTATATCATTAAAATTTCTTTTTAGCAAGTAATATTTCATATTTTTGAAAGAAACACATACAATTTAATAAAGTTATTTAGATGTGAGGTATGCTTTATGTTTGTTTATAATGTCAAAATCAATGGTAGCAAGACATTCAAGTATTTTTTTATGAGTGTTGTTTTACTTGTTATTGTTATTATTGGAATTGTGAGTTTTAAAGTTTTTGATGGTGCTAATCATTCCTCTGAGAAATCCTCTTGTTCGCCTCAAAATAAAGTCTCCAGATTATCTGTAGCTAATTATACAAATGTGTTAAAAATAGTTCATGAAAATATCGATGATTATATAGGAGTTAAAATTAATTTTACTGGTTATGTTTATCGTGTTTTAGATTTGAAGGAAAACCAATTTATTTTAGCCAGAAATATGATAATTTCTTCTGATTTTCAATCTGTGGTTGTTGGATTTTTATGCGAATTGGAAAATGGCAGAGATTTTGAAGATGGTGCTTGGATTGAATTAACTGGTGAAATTACAAAGGGAGATTACCATGGTAATATGCCTATTGTTAAAGTAACAGAAATAAAAAAGGTGGATAAACCAAATGAAGAATTTGTATATCCTCCAGATGAAAGTTATATCCCAACAAGTGGAATTTTATAATAAGAAATGATTGGTATGAAAAGCCACAAGCCATTTGTAAAATGAACCCCTATTGTTAGATAAAAAGTTTAACAAAGAGGGTTCCTTTTATGTTAAAAGATTCAAAGGAATTTAAAACACCTTAAGCTGATAGCATTGCATATGGACAAAAAAGGATGACTTAGGAATTTTTCCTTTATTACTTCATTTCTTTCTTTACTTTTACTACAAAATATGATAAAATAGTACAAATTTATTTTGGAGGTAAAACAAGTGAAAAATGAACTAATTTTAATCTTAGACTTTGGCGGTCAATATAATCAACTAATAGCAAGACGTGTTAGAGAATGCAATGTATATTCTGAAGTTGTACCTTATAACATTTCAATCGAGGAAATCAAAGAAAAAAATCCTAAAGGCATTATTTTTACAGGTGGTCCAGCTAGTGTATATGGAGAAGATTCTCCAAGATGTGCAGAAGGAATTTTTGAATTAGGAATACCAATACTTGGCATCTGTTATGGAATGCAACTTATGACCTACACTTTAGGTGGAAAAGTAGCAAGAGCCAATAAACGTGAATATGGAACAACAGAAGTTTCAATTAATAATTCTTCCTTACTTTTACAAGGATTTAAGAATACAAATGGATTTTTAATGAGTCATACTGACTACGTAGAAACTGTGCCAGAAGGGTTTAAAAATATTGGTACGACTGCATCTTGTCCAAATGCTGCTATGGAAAATGTTGAGAAAAAACTATATGGAATTCAATTTCATCCAGAAGTTAATCATTCTATTAATGGAATTCAAGTCATTAAAAATTTTTTATTTCATGTTTGCAACTGTACAGGAGATTGGATAATTAGCTCTTTTACACAGGAAAGTATTCAAAAATTAAAAGAAAAAATTGGAGACAAAAAAGCCCTATGTGCTTTATCTGGTGGTGTTGATTCATCTGTAGCTGCTGTTTTACTTTCTAAAGCAATTGGAAAAAATCTAACCTGTATCTTTGTTGATCATGGACTTCTTCGCAAAAATGAAGGGGATGAAGTAGAAGAAATTTTCCGAAATCAATTTGACATGCATTTAATTCGTGTTAATGCAAAAGATAGATTTTTAGAAAAACTAGCAGGAATATCAGACCCAGAGACAAAAAGAAAAATCATTGGAGAAGAATTCATTCGAGTATTTGAAGAAGAAGCTAAAAAAATAGGTACTGTGGATTTCTTAGTACAAGGAACTATTTATCCTGATGTTATTGAAAGTGGATTAGGAAAAAGTTCTGTTATAAAAAGCCACCATAATGTTGGTGGATTACCAGACTATGTAGACTTTAAGGAAATTGTAGAACCATTAAAAGATTTATTTAAAGATGAAGTAAGAAAAACAGGATTAGAATTAGGCATTCCAGAAAATTTAGTATACAGACAACCATTTCCAGGTCCAGGATTAGCCATTAGAATAATTGGAGATATTACAGATGATAAGCTAACCATACTAAAAGATGCAGATAGTATTTTCAGGGAAGAAATTGCTAAAGCTGACCTTCATAAAAGTATTAACCAATACTTTGCTGTGTTAACTAACTTAAAATCAGTAGGAGTTATGGGAGACGAAAGAACTTATGACTATACCATTGCACTTCGTGCTGTTGAAACTACTGACTTTATGACAGGTGTTTGGAGTAGAATTCCTTATGAAATATTAGAAAAAGTATCTTCACGTATTGTAAATGAAGTAAATCATGTCAACCGTGTAGTGTATGATATTACATCAAAACCACCTGCAACCATTGAATGGGAATAATATTGTATAAGTGTCGCAAAGGAAATGTATCCATGCGACACTATTTTCTGTCAAAAATAGTTTTAAATACACCTTGGTCAATTAAACTTGCAAAAATATTTTTAACTATAATTAAAACAATCGGCCCTATTAGTAACCCCATAATGCCAATTATCTTAAAACCTGTATACATAGCAATCAAAGTAAAAATCGGATGAACTCCTATATTTTTACTAACCAATTTAGGTTCTAGCACTTGCCTAGCTACTGACATGATTATTAATAAAACAATAATAGCAATTCCTAGGTTAATTTCTCCATTAATTGCACAAATAATTGCCCAAGGTATCATAACAGTACCTGAACCAAGTATTGGTAAAGCATCTATAAATCCAATAAATAATGCCATTAATAGGGGATATTGAATATTAAATCCCGTAAATTGTAAAATATAAAGCCCAATTAAAGAAATAATAAAAGACACAAATATTAATGTTGCTTCTGCTTTTAAATAACCTCCTAAAGTTTGGATTAAATCTTTTAAATGTCTTCCTATTTTTTTCACCCATATTTTAGGAAGATGATGTTCTATTTGGTCTAATATATAAATCTTATCAACACAAATAAAGTAAAGTGCAACAACTGTTATACCTATACAAATAGCAATGGATGGTAAACTAGTTACTAGATTTATTAAACCTGTTAATGAATTTCTTAACCAATTAGAAGCGGTTTGTAATAAATCCCCAGTAGAATCTTGAATAACATTTAATATTTCATCTGATAGATGAATTTTATCAAATTGAAAACTTTTTATAAGTGCCTGAAATTGTATGTAGGCTTTATCAAAATAATCATTTAACCCCTGTAATAAGCTAGAAGATTCAGAAAATAATGTAATTAAAATCCAAGCAAGACTTCCCAAAATAATGCTAGATACAAATATAAATATAATAATAGAACTGCTACGCCTTGTTAATTTTGTTTTTCGCATAATAAATTTGATAGCTGGTTCTATGATAAGTGATATAATAAAGGCTACTAAAAATGGCATATAGAAAATAGAAAGCTTTAAAGCAATGAATAGTCCTATCAAAAGAAATATAACATATAATATATTTTTTAGAACTCTTGTCCAATAAGATACATCAATTATCATTTCTTTCCTCCCTATTTTATTCTATGTAAAAGAACGGCATAATATCCGTTCTTTTATAAATCTTTCTATTTATTCTGAATTTTTGTGTTCTTTGCAATTACAAATACCTTCTATTGTAGTACATACTTCTTGTTTTCCTAATTCTCTATCATTTTGTGCTAAATCTCCTAAAGTTAACATACCAACAATTTTATTATTTTGGTCACAGACTGGTAATCTTCTAATCTGATTTTGTGCCATTTTACTTTGGGCATTTGTCATTTCATCATTTTCTGTACAAGTGCATACATTACATGTCATAATATCACTTACTGGACAATTTTTCGTATCTTTTTCACAAGCTACTGCTCTTAGCAAAATATCCCTATCTGTTACAATTCCACAAATACAATTATTATCGTCACATACAGGTATGCAACCAATATGGTTTTGGCTCATTAATTTTACTACTTGATTTAAATTGGTTTCTGGTTTTACACAACATACTTCATTACACATACATTCTTTTACTTTCATCTTTTTACCACCTTTCAAATTTTCTCAATTTTATTTTTTGCAAAATAAAAAAATATATGCAAAAATTAATTTGCATATATGGAAATTTTTATAAAAATTTGATATTTTCTACCTATCATTATAATAATTGCTTCGTGGCATAAATGGCGGTCTTCCTCCTGGTCCTTCTGGAAATGGTGGTCTCATTGGTGGTCTGTGTGGTGGAAATGGCGGACGATTACCTGGTCTTCCTAATATCTCTCTTATTAGTAAAATTCGAATTAAATCTTGTAATCCTCTATTTCTAAATTGTCTATCATCTCCTCTGTTTTCTCTTATATTTTCTTTTTCAATTGTTTTAGCATTATGAGAACCGCTTCTATTTCCTGAAGAAGATGATATTTCATTTGTTAAATTAATAGTAAGATTAATTTCATTATCAGTTTCTACTGAAGTATAAATTTCATTCGTCAGTTCATCAATTAAATCTGAAGTAATTGGTGTTGTAATCTCGCTACATGCTTTATTTACCATAGGATATACAATTTTATAAATCTCTGGATAACATGCCTCTAATTCTGGATTTGGTTGCATATTTGTAAAATTATTGGGCATATAATGACTATTATTTTCAAATATATTACTATTATAATTTGGATAACCTAGAATGCTTCTTATGTATTCTTCATATGATTCGTTATACATATAATAACCTCCTTATTCTATTTTTGTATATTATATGTATCATGTCTAAAAAATGTTATCCAAAAAATGCATTTAAATAAGATTAACTAAATTTTTAAATTGGTTTCCTCTATCTGCAAAATT
This sequence comes from uncultured Clostridia bacterium, assembly GCA_948585895.1. Taxonomy (GTDB): domain Bacteria; phylum Bacillota; class Clostridia; order TANB77; family CAG-508; genus CAG-269. The sequence continues at coordinate 9,318 of CAPBNZ010000028.1, forward strand.
TTTAAACATGTCAAAACTTGCACTAGCTGGAGAAAATAGAACAACATTACCTGGTTTGGCTAACTTTTTAGCTAGTGTTACTGTCTGTTCTAAAGTTTCGCACATATAGATATCTAAATTTTTATGTTGCTTTTCCAATTCTTCTTTAACAGCTTCGAAAATCTTACCAGAAGTTTGACCTATTAATAATAATACCTTTACTTTTTCTACAATTGTTTTAGCAAGTGGATGGTAATCTAAATTTTTATCATAACCACCCGCAATTAATAAAATAGGTTCATCAAATGCTTTTAGACCAGATAAAGTTCTAGTAGGAGAAGAACTAGCTGAGTCATTGTACCATTTAACCTGTTCCCTTTCTTTTATTAATTCAATTCTATGCTCCACTGGCTTAAATTCTTTAATTGCCTCTGATGCTTGTTCTGTTGACACCAACGTTTTAGTTGCACTAAACGCAGTAGCTATATTTTCTAAATTATGACTGCCTCTTAAAATCGCCTCATCTCCATTAAAAATATGCTTTCTTATTTTGTCTACACATTCTTTTATTACTTTGCCATCTACAATATATCCATCTTCTAATTTTTGTTTATGACTAAAGAAAATGACATCTCCATTTGCTTCTTTACTACAACTTCTTGTTATTTCATTATCATAATTTAATACTAATATACCATTTTCACTTTGATATTTAAAGATATTTTTCTTTGCTTCTATATATTCTTCATAATCTTTATGAATATTTAAGTGATTTGGTGTTATATTAGTAATAACTGCTATATCTGGACTTACTTCCATGCCCATCAATTGGAAACTACTTAACTCTAAAACTACGATGTCTTCTGGTTTCATTTCAGAAAGCTTGGTAAATAATGGTGTTCCTATATTTCCCCCTAAAAAAGTATGGTAACCAGATTTTCTTAAAATGCTATCAATTAAACTTGTTGTTGTTGTTTTTCCATCACTCCCTGTAACACCTATTATTTTACAAGGACACATTTTCATAAGCATTTCAATCTCTGTTGTAACAATTGCTCCTTTACTTTCTTCTGTCTGTAGCTCCATTTTTGTTGGTAAGCAACTTGGTGAACGAAAAATAACATCAAATCCTTTTAATTTTTCTAAACAGTTTTTTCCAAAACTAAATTCAAATGCATAATTTGTAATTTTATCCATTACTTCTTTTGATATTGCTTCCATATTTCTTTCATCAAAAACAGTAACTCTTGCTTTTTTTTCATACATATAATCAAGTAATGGTAAATTGCTAACTCCTAATCCTATAATTGCCACTTTTCTAAATTTTATGTATTCTTCGAATTCTTCTAATTTATGATTTCTAACATTCATTTCATGCCTCCCATTTATTTTCCACTTTATTATATTCTCCTTTTTATTATTTGTTCTTTGAGAATTTTTTCATCTTCATTATATATCAACTGTAAAAAAAAGACAAATTAATTTAGTATATTTTTATTTTTTTAGGTAACAATAATATTGAAACTTGAATGGAGGTGCTTGTTATGTCAAATAAAAATAAAGAAAACAAGAACAACAAAAATAACAACAATAGAAATAATCAAAATAATAACAACAATGAAAAACAAAATAATAATAACTGCAGATAATTATTAAAAAATACCAGAAGTTCTAAGTTGTATGTAATAACTCACATACAACTCAGAACTTTTGGTATTTTTATTTTATTCCAAATATTCTATCTCCTGCATCCCCTAATCCTGGTACAATATACCCTATTTCATTGAGTTTTTCATCAATTGTAGCTGTATAGATTGATACATCTGGATGTGCTTCTTCTAATTTTTTTATTCCTTCTGGTGCTGCAATAATACATAAAAATTTAATCTTTTTTACCCCATCTTCTTTTAACATAGTAATGGTATCAGTTGCTGAGCCTCCTGTTGCTAACATTGGATCTAATACAATTACTTCTCTATTAGCAATGTCTTTTGGCATTTTATAATAATAACGAACTGGTTTTAATGTGTCTTCATTACGATATAATCCTACATGTCCAATTTTTGCATTGGGAATTGCTTTTATTAACCCATCTAACATACCTGTTCCTGCTCTTAATATGGGAACAAATGCAAAACGATTTTCATCTAATTGTTTTACTTTTGTTTTACAAATTGGTGTTTCGATTTCTACTTCTTGCAATTTTGCATCTGCCATTGCCTCATAACATAAAAATGTTGCTATTTCTCCAATAATTTCTCTGAATTCTTTCGTTCCTGTTTTTTTGTTTCGAATGATGGATAATTTATGTTGAATTAATGGATTGTTTAATACAACTGCTTTCATCTATCTTCCTCCTATTCTTTTATACAATTTCTTCTATTTTTTCATGATTTTCTTTTTTTCCTTCTTCACTTTGTAATTCTGGTTGTCCTTTTTCTTCTTTTTCCTCTGGTAAACAAAGATTTAATAAAATGCCAACAATAGCTGCTAAACTCATTCCTGATATAGTAATTGCTAAATCTCCTGAAACAACACAAACAGCTGCTCCACCTAATCCTAATACCAACATGGTAGATGCTACGACAACATTTTTTGATTTACCAAAATTGATTTGATTTTGAATTAATACTTTCAATCCATTAACAGCAATAAATCCATATAGTAATAAAGAAACGCCCCCTAATACAGAAGTTGGTATGGTAGATACTATTGCTGTAAATTTTCCTAAAAATCCCAAGCAAATCGCAAATATAGCTGCCAATCCAATTACCCAAACAGATGCTATTTTTGTCATTCCTACTACAGAAGTATTTTCTCCATAAGTTGTATTAGCTGGTCCACCTAAAAGTCCTGCTACAAAAGTTGCAATACCATCTCCTAATAGTGTCCTATCTAATCCTGGTTCTTTTAATAAATCTTTCCCTATAATAGTTCCTAAGGCTGTATGGTCACCTATATGTTCACATATAGTTACTAATGCAATTGGTGCTATGGTAAGAAGTGCTGAAAAACTTGGTGTATAATTTACAAATGGTATTACAAAACTTGGCATACTAAAGAAAGAAGCTTCTAATACTGGTTTAAAATCAACTAGTCCAAAACAGATGGCTGATACATAGCCTACCAAAATACCAATTAAAAATGGTATAATCTTAAAAAATCCCTTTCCTCTAACCATTACAATAGCAGTTGTTAAAAATGTGATTAAGGCTACTGTCACACCTCTCCAATCAATTTCTGTTCCAGTTGCAATTCCAATTTGAGAAATAGCACTTGGTGCTAATCCTAGTCCTATAATCATTATCATTGGTCCAATTACAATAGGTGGTAATAATTTGTTAATCCAATCTTTTCCAACTAATTTTATCATAATAGCAAAAATAACATAAATCAGTCCTACTGCCATAACTCCTGTCATAGCTCCTGCTATACCACCTTTTAAAAAGGCAGCAGCTAATGGTGCTATAAAAGCAAATGAACTTCCTAAATATACAGGTGACTTTCCTTTTGTACATAGTATATAAATTAAAGTTCCTATTCCTGAAGATACCAATGCTACTGGTATTGTTAATACAATTTCTCCAGCTGCTGAGTTTACTAATATGGGTACTAGTATTGTAGCACCAAACATAGCAAAAACATGTTGTAGAGCTAAAATTATCCATTTAGCAAGTTTTGGTTTTTCGTTTACATCTAATAGTAATTTTTCTTGTTCCATAAAAATCCCCCTTTATTTAATATATATTCATTGGTACAAAAACATATAAAAATAGAGATACCAAATTTCTAATAAAACTAGTATCTCAGTTGGTAATATTCATCATTAAAAACAGAATAAATGCAAAAGTAACAGCTATTTGAACTGCGATATTAATACTATTTATTTCTTGTCTTCTTTTAGCTAATATTGTCATTTTTTGCACCTCTTATAAAACTATACTATATCCTTTTTAAAAATGCAATAGTTTTCTTTAAAAATTCTAATTTTCATGTCACTATCAGAAATAGAGCTTTTTATTTACAAAATCAATGCTTTTTTAATTCTCATATATAACCAAATAAAAGGTGAATGCTATAAGGCTTAAAGGGGAAAGGTAATAACTTTTCCTATTATCTTCTTTACTAAATGTTGTATTTCTTTCTTTTTTGATAAGTTGTATGTAATAATTTTTCTGCTCGATAGCTTCCTGGCTTTTCTAAATATTCTGTATAAATTTTCTTAACAATTGGATTTTCATGAGATTTTCTAATCTTACTTTTTTCATCAATTGAATAAAGGGCATCTGCTCTTAATTTTCTTACATCCACTTCAGAACGTATCTTCGAACTTTTTATGGGTTGACCACCACCCATAATACATCCTCCAGGGCATGCCATAATTTCTACAAATTGATAATCTGCTTTTCCATCCTTGATTTCTTCTAGTATCTTTTTTGCATTAGCCAATCCACTTGCTGCTACTACTTTAATTTCTCTTCCTGCCAAATTCACACTTGCTTTTTTTATACCATCTCCCCCACGTACTTGATGAAAATCTATCTTTTCTAATTCCTGCCCTGTTAAGCTATCTTGTGCTGTTCGAAGTGCTGCTTCCATAACCCCCCCTGTTGTTCCAAAAATGGCGGCCGCTCCTGTTGCTTCTCCCATTGGACTATCAAATTCATTATTTTTTAGTTTGGTAAATTCAATATTAGCTTGTTTAATCATTTTAGAAAGTTCTCGAGTGGTAATTACATTATCTACATCATAAAGTCCATGATTTTTCATTTCTGTTCTTTGTCTTTCAAATTTTTTTGCAATACATGGCATAATAGACACTACATATATTTTTTTAGGGTCAATATTCTGTTTTTTAGCATAATATGTTTTTAATAAGGCTCCAAACATTTGATGAGGTGATTTACAAGTTGATAAATGTGGTAACAACTTGGGATAATTCATTTCTATATATTTAACCCATCCTGGACTACAAGAAGTAATCATTGGAAGATTATCATTTTCTTGAAATCTCTCAAGAAACTCATTTGCTTCTTCTATAATAGTGAAGTCTGCTCCTGTATTCGTATCAAACACTTTATCAAATCCTAATCTTTTCAAAGCTGTTACCATTTTTCCTGTCACATTACTTCCAATTGGCATGCCAAATTCTTCTCCTAAAGCAATTCGAATGGCTGGTGCAGTTTGAGCAATAACATAAGTATCTGGGTCTTTTAATTTCATCCATACCTCATCAATTGTTTCTTTTTCATGCAAAGCTCCAGTTGGACATGCCTGGATACATTGTCCACAATTCGTACAGTTCACATCTTTTAAACTATGGTTTTCTACTGTTGAAACGCAAGATTCAAATCCTCTATTAATACAATCAATCGCACCCACTTCTTGGATATTTTTACAAGTAGCTACACATCTTCTACATAAAATACATTTATTAAAATCTCTTACAATAGATGGAGATACATCGTCTATTTTATGCTCTGTTTTTTCTCCTTCAAATTCTACTTGTAAAACATTAAATTTAGTAGCTAAGGCTTGTAATTCGCAGTTTCCAGAACGTGTACAAGTTAAGCAATCTTTCGCATGATTTGATAAGATTAAATCCAACATAATATGTCTTGCTTCCAACACATTTGGCGTATGGGTATGTACTATCATTCCTTCTTCTACAGTTTGAATACAAGAAGTAGCAAAACCTCTTCTACCTTCTACTTCCACAATACACATTCTACAATCTCCTACTTCGTTTATTTCTTTTAAGAAACATAAAGTTGGAATGTCTATCCCTGCTTTCTTGGCAGCTTGTAGTATCGTTGTTCCTTTTTTTACATTTACTTCTTGCCCATCTATAGTTAAAGTTACGAATTCTTCTTTCATTAATTTCCTCCTTATTATTAAAGTATTTTTGTCATGATTTTTTCCTCCGTCCCAAAAGTCATTTAGTTTCCAATAGCTTTAAATGGACAATTTGTTAAACATGTACCACATTTAATACATTTATCCTGGTTAATAGTTCTTTTCTCTCTTTTCTCTCCTTCAATTGCTTCTACTGGACAAGACTTCTGACATAATCCGCAACCTTTACATTTTTCTTCGTTGATTGTAATTTTTGACATAGCTTTACATTCTAAAGCTTTACATTCTTTTACAATTGCATGTTGTCTAAATTCTTCTCTAAAATATTTTAATGTACTAATAACTGGATTTGGAGCACTTTGTCCTAGTCCACATATACTTGCTTTTTGAATATTAGCTGCTAATTTTTCAAGTTTATTAATATCTAATTCTGTTCCTTGTCCATTACACAATTTTTCTAATATTTCCAACATTCTTTTAGTTCCAATTCTACAAGGTGTACATTTTCCACAACTTTCACTTACGGTAAATTCTAGGTAGAATTTTGCCAAAGATACCATACATTTGGTATCATCCATAACAATAAGTCCACCAGATCCCATCATTGAGCCAATTTGTTTTAATGATTCATAATCAATTGGTGTATCTAAATGTTCTTTTGGAATACATCCTCCTGATGGTCCACCTGTTTGTGCTGCTTTGAATTCTCTTCCATTTGGAATTCCACCACCTATGTCATATACAATTTCTCTTAATGTAGTTCCCATAGGGACTTCTACCAGTCCTATGTTATTTACATTCCCACCTAATGCAAATACCTTTGTTCCTTTTGAATTTTCTGTTCCAATAGAAGAATACCATTCACTTCCATTCATCATAATTGGTGGAATATTTGCATAAGTTTCTACATTGTTTATTAAAGTTGGTTTCCCCCATAAACCAGATATAGCTGGATAAGGTGGCTTTACTCTTGGTTGACCACGTTTTCCTTCAATTGATTCTAATAATGCTGTTTCTTCACCACATACAAAAGCACCAGCACCTAATCTAATTTCTATTTCAAAATCAAAATTAGTATCAAATATATGCTTTCCTAACAGTCCATATTCTCTTGCTTGCTTAATAGCAATTTGCAAACGCTTTACAGCAATCGGGTATTCCGCTCTGACATAGATATATCCCTTATTAGCACCAATACAATAAGCAGCAATTTCCATTGCTTCCAATACAGAATGAGGATCTCCCTCTAAAATACTTCTATCCATAAATGCCCCTGGATCACCTTCATCTGCATTACATACAACATATTTCTGTTCTCCTTCAGAATTCTTTGTCAGCTCCCATTTTTTACCGGTTGGAAAACCTGCTCCACCTCTACCACGAAGTCCAGATTTCTTAATTACTTCAATTACCTCTTCTTGTGACATCTCTGTTAATACTTTTTCTAATGCTTGATATCCATCAAAAGCTATATATTCATCAATGTCTTCTGGGTTAATAACACCACAATTTTTCAAAGCAATCCTTTTTTGTTTTTTATAAAAATTCAAATCGTCTAAACTGTTTACCCTGCTCCCATCTATATCCTTAGCTAATAATCTTTCTACTTTATTGCCATCTATTATGTGTGTTTGAACAATGTCTTTACAATCCTCTGGTTTTACCATAGCATAAAAAGTATCTTCTGGTCTAATAATAACAATTGGTCCTTTCGCACATAAGCCAAAACAACCTGTTTTAATCACTCTTACATTCTCAATTTTTTTCTCTTTTAAAATTCTCTTAAATTCTTCTAAAATTTCTGGTGACTTTGAAGAAGTACACCCTGTACCATGACATACTAAAATATGCTTTTCTCTTGTATCAGCCTTCGTATTAATCCTTAAATCTAACTCTTCTCTTTTTTCCTCTCTTATCCTGTGAAGTTTTTCAGTAGTTCTCATAGAATTTCCTCCCTTTTTGAAACAATAGGGACAGGTCTTGTTTGTTTCAAAATCTTTATCGTTTTATAAGAAACATCATAATCTGAAAGTTAATAATATCAACTTCTAAATTGTTATGATACATTTTGACCTGTCCCTATTGTTTCATTAACTCATCTAAAACTTGATCCAATTTTTGAACAGTCGCTTTTCCATATACTTCTCCATTTACTGTAAATACTGGTGCTAAACCACATGCTCCTACACATCTTGTTTCTTCAATAGAAAATAATCCATCTTCTGTTGTTTCTCCTGGTTTTATTTTCAACCTTTCTTGTAATCTATCCATTATTTTTTGAGATCCTTTAACAAAACATGCTGTTCCTAAACATATGGATATATTGTATTTTCCTTTTGGTTTTAATGAAAACCTTGAATAAAATGTAACAACACCATATATTTCTGCCATTGGTATAGATAAAAACTCGGATACTTCTTTTTGAACTTCTATAGGAATATATCCATAATGCTCTTGTATCTCATTTAAAATCTGGATTAGATTATCTTTGATTGGCTTATATTCTAAAAAAAGTTCTTCTATAAATTGATCTTTTTTATTTTCTTCACAACAACATTTTTTATCTTCTTGCATATTTCTCCTCCTTTTAATAATATGTATTATAAAACTGATTAAATTATATCAAAGTTAATTTTTTTATACAACGCTTTTTTCAAATTTTACACTTTTATGTCATTTCTTGTTTTTTCTTGACATTTATGTCAAAAAGTGTCAAAATAAACTTATAAAAATAAAAGGAGGGTTATTATGAATTATACTTATTATGAATATCCAAGCAATTATGTAGCATCTTCAGCAGCTATTGCAGCAGTAAGTGCTGTTTTGATGACTTTTATAGCAATCATTTTAGTAGTTTATGTGATTCAAATTATTGCTATGTGGAAATTATTCAACAAAGCAGGAGAAAAAGGATGGAAATCTATTATCCCTATTTATAATATGGTGATATTATTTAAAATTTCTGGTCTTTCACCATGGTTAATTTTAGTTTACTTTGCTACTTTTATTCCAATTATTGGATGGATTGCACCTATTGCTTTAAATGCAATTTTATGTTATAGAATGGCTAAATCTTTTGATAAAGATGTTGCTTGGGCTATTGGTCTTTACTTTTTAGCACCTATTTTCTATATGATATTAGCATTTGGTCAATCTGAATATGTTGGACCAAATGGAGAGAAAACCGATGTTACTGTAGAAGAAAATAATTAATTTTTAAGAACAAAATTTCAGAGTTTATATGCTAAAATTTTGAAGTATCATACCAAAATTAAAGAAGGTTTCCTTTTACTTTTTTACCAGGAACCTTCTTTTAAAAATTCTATCACTTCTTTTATATTTTCTTTTGGTGTAGATGCACCAGCCATAATCCCTACTTTTGCCCCTATTGTTTTTACGTTTAGTTCTTGTGCTGTTTCTATTAAAATGCTATTGTTGCAATTATTTCTAGCTATTTCATACAACTTTCTGGTATTTGAACTATTTTTTCCTCCTACAATAATCATCGTATCTACTTTTTTAGAAAGCTCCTCTGTTTCTTTTTGTCTCAATTCAGTTGTTCTACAAATAGTATTTTTTACCTCAAAAATAATATTAGATTTCACTTTCTTTTTTATTATTTTTTCTATTTCATAAAATTTCTCTAAACTAAAGGTGGTTTGAGATATTAAAACTAATTTTTTCTTCTCAGATGCCTCAAATTTCTTCCATGCATTTTCAATTTCTTCTTTTTTTTCAAAAATAAAACAGTCTTCTCCACAGTGACTTAAGGTTCCTACATTTTCAGGATGATTTTTAGTTCCTAATAAAAAGATAAAATAACCCTCTTTTCTATATTTTTCAGCTATTTTATGCACTTTTAAAACATTAGGACAGGTATAGTCTTGTATCTGTATATTCATCTTTTTGGCTAAATCATAAATTTCTTTTGGAACGCCATGTGCTCGAATCAAAACAATGCCTTTTGCTTCTTCTAATGTTTCAATACAGTTTATCCCTAAGTCTTCTAATCTTTTTATAACTTGTTGATTATGAACAATTTCTCCTAAACAACAAACAGAATCTTTCGTTTCTGCTAGCTCATGAATAGCTCCTTGTACTGCTCTTTCAACCCCATAGCAAAATCCAGCTGTTTTCCCTACTATAATCTTCATTTTATATGAAATCTCCTTGTTCATCATTCAATTTATTTATTTTCTATCATATTACAAATTTCTTCTTTTAATTCCTTTATCATGTTCTCTTGTCTTATTTTTCTGATAATCTTTCCTCTTTTAAATAAAAGTCCTTCTTTCATCCCCCCAGCTATACCAATATCTGCTTCTCTCGCCTCTCCTGGTCCGATTTACTGCACATCCCATAACAGCCACTGTAATATCAGCCTCTATCGTTTGTAAAAATGCCTCTATTTCTTTAGCAATTGGAATCAAATCAATTTGTGTTCTTCCACAAGTAGGACAAGCAATTAAAGTTGGTAATTTGTGATACAATCCACAATCTTTTAAAATTTCCTTTGCTACTTTTATTTCTTTTACTGGATTATCAGAAAGGGAAACACGTATTGTATTGCCAATTCCTTGTCTTAGTAAAACGCCTAAACCAATACTTGACTTAACGGTTCCACTAAACTCAGTTCCTGCTTCTGTAATCCCTAAATGTAGTGGACAACTAAATTCCCTTGCTGCTTGTTCATAGGCCTGAATACATAAATCTAAGTTGGAAGCTTTTAAGGAAATGGCATAATCATAAAAATTTAATTTTTCTAAAATTTCTATATGTTTTTTAGCACTCTCTATCATAGCTTTTGCTGTTGGCTTACCATCTCTTTCAAGTAAATCCTTTTCTAATGAACCTGCATTTACTCCAATTCGAATTGGAATACATTTCTCTTTACAATTATCAACTACAGCTTTTACTTTTTCTTCTGAGCCAATATTTCCTGGATTTATACGAATTTTGTCAGCTCCTGCTTCAATTGCTTCTAGTGCAATTTGATAGTCAAAATGGATATCTGCAACAATTGGAATATGAATTTGCTGTTTAATCAAAGCAATTGCTTTTGCATCTTCCTTATCTAAGCAAGCAACTCGTATAATTTCACATCCAACTTTTTCAAGTTCTAATATTTGTCTAACTGTAGCTTCTACATCTTTTGTTTTAGTATTACACATCGATTGTATAACTACTTTATTTTGTCCTCCAATTGCTACATTTCCTACCATTATTTTTCTTGTTTGTGTTCGATTCATTTTTATTATTTCCCTCTCTTATTTTATTTGAGAAAATTAATTCATTTCAACCATTCCTACAATTTGATTGATATCTTCTATTTTGTGTCTTTTCATATAATTTTCTATTCCTTCTACTGTATTAACACTTGTATAAGGATTGATAAAATTACCAGCACCAATTGAAATAGCATTTGCTCCAGCTAACATAAATTCAATAGCATCCTCACCATTAATAATGCCTCCCATTCCTAATACTGGAATATTAACAGCTTGGGCTACTTGATATACCATTCGAACTGCTACTGGTTTAATAGCTGGTCCAGAAAGACCTCCTGTATTGTTAGCAAGAACAGGTTTTCTTTTTTCTATATCTATTTTCATTCCTAATAGAGTATTAATTAAAGAAACTCCATCTGCACCAGCATCTTCTACTGCTTTTGCAATAGAAGCAATATCTGTAACATTTGGCGTTAGTTTTACAATTAAAGGCTTGTCTAATACATTCCTTACTTCTTTGGTTACTTGTTTTACACCTTCATAAGTGTTCCCAAATGCCATACAACCTGCTTTTACATTAGGACATGATAAGTTTAATTCTACGCCATCTATGTCTAATGTATTTAATATTTTGCAAAGTTCTACATATTCTTCAATACTACTTCCACATGCATTTACAATAACAGCTGTATCAAATTTTCTGAGAAATGGTAAGTCATTTTGTGCAAAATATTCTACTCCTGGATTTTGTAAGCCTATACTATTTAACATTCCACTTGGTGTTTCATAGACTCTTGAAGGTTTATTTCCGCTTCTAGGTTTTAATGAAGTTCCTTTAGTAATAATTCCTCCTAACCTACTTAAGTCAAAAAAGTTACTAAATTCTCTACCATAACCAAATGTTCCTGATGCTACTGTTACTGGATTTTTCATTTTTATCCCTGCTAAATTAACTTCTGTATTCATAACCGTTTTATTCTCCTTTTCTATTTATAAAATATATAAAAACTAAATTTCTACATCTTTTGCATTAAACACTGGTCCAGCTTTACATACATGCCAATATTCAGGAGCATTTTTAGAACTTTTGGCTGTTTTTACAGCACAACCTAAGCAAACCCCTAATCCACATGCCATCTTTTCCTCTAATGATATTTGACAAGGTATATTTTTTTCTATCGTTAATTTTTGTACTGCTCTAAGCATTGGTAATGGTCCACAAGCATAAATACAGTCTACTTTGCCTGCTTCTATATCTTTTTCTAAATAATGGATAGCAAATCCTTGTCTAGCATAACTCCCATCATCTGTTGTTAAAATAAGCTGGTTAGACACTTTTTGGAACTCCTTTTCTAATACTACAAAATCTTTGTTTCTAAATCCCAAATAAGTAGTAACCTTTTTATTTGCTTCTTTCGCACACTTAGCTAACTCATATAGTGGAAATACACCAATTCCTCCTCCTATAATAGCTATATTTTTATATTTTTCATATTGAAAAGTTCCAAATCCAATTGGTCCAACTATATCTATCTGTGAACCAACTTCTCTTTCCGCTAAAATTTCAGTTCCCTTTCCTTTTACTTGGAAAATAAATTCCAAAATACCAT
>CAPBNZ010000029.1 GCA_948585895.1 uncultured Clostridia bacterium
GAATAAAGTAAATTAAAAATGTAAATACTAGAAAAAATAGAAAATTAGGGAGGTTAATAGTTTTGAAGAAATTGAAAAGAGTAGCCTATATGGTATTAATTGTAATAGTAGTGGTATTATCACTTACTATTTATACAAATGCTAGTAAAGATGATGGAGAAAAACAAAAAGAAAAAATATTTTCTGAAATTAAATTTGTGGAAACAAAATTAGTTAATTTATTAAATACGATGAATAATATAGAAGCTAGAAACTATAATGTGGTAACTGGTGAACTTTCCAAGGAAACAATAGAAAAATCGAGTAGTGATGAAAGTTCCTCTAAAGGCAGTTCTGGAGGAGGTTCTCAAGGTGGACAATCAGGAGGACAAGGTTCTTCCGATAGTTCTAATCAAGAAACAAAAAGTCAAGATAAACAGGCCAAGAAAAAGTTTGAATTGAAATCAAGTGGAGTATTAACAAATACAGAAGATATTAATTGGGATTTTGTAAAACAAGAAATAGAAAATTTATATACTTCTCTTCCATCCATTACAATGGATTTGTATCAACTAAATGGGAAGCAAGAGGATGTTTTATCCTTTAATAAGGAATATGATAATTTAACCAGCATAGCTAAGGATGAGAAGAAAGAAGAATTTTTAGCACAATTAGTAAAAGTTTATAATTATATACCAGGATTTTTAAGAAGTTCTGGGCAAGAGGAGTTATATGTTATTTTAGTAGAAACAAAATATAATATTTTTAAGGCCTATTCCAGATTAGATGGACAGGATTGGAAAGAAATATCAAATGATATAAAGAACGCAATTGATAGTTATTCCAAATTATTAACAAACACAAATATAGAAGCAAGAAAACAATACAATATAAGTAAAGTGTATGTTATGTTGAATGAACTACAAAGTGCGGTAAATATGCAAGATAAAGCAGTCATTTTAATAAAGTATAAAAATCTATTAGAAGAAATGAATAATATATAATGCTAATGTCATAACTTAAAGGTTGAGAGGAGTAAGAATTATGTAAAAAGTTGCCTTTAATAATGGAAGAATGGTTACATTTAGGATTGATGCAGGGGAGATTGGAATACCTTTCTCCTTTATTTATTGTGTGGGCGAACAATAGTAATAGAAAAAAGGAATGGAAAAAGTCCAGATTTTTTTACTATGTCATTATTGCACTAAGGATTTTTTAGTGATTGTTATAATGTACTTGTAAATTTTTGTGATTTAGTGTAAAATAGCAATATATTGTAAATAATGATATAAGAGGAAATTTAGAGATGTATCTTAAAAGGAAAAGTTAAAAAAATATATTAGCAATAGTAAGTTTTAACCCTTAACCTAAGAATAGTCAAAAGAAATATCTCTAATAGACAAGGAGAAAAAATGAGATTTGTAGATAGTGAAGAAACAAAGAAACAGTATAAAGAGTTTTTAGAAAAACATGAAAGATGTAATTTTCAACAATCTTTAGAATGGGCAGAGGTAAAAAAGCCAAATTGGAAACCAGAAGTAATTTTAGCAGAGGGAAATAATGGAGAAATACTAGGATCTCTTTGTGTATGGATTCGTAAAATGCCTATTTTTGGTAATATTATGTATTCATCTAGAGGGCCTGTATGTGATATTCACAATGTAGCAATTATGAAGCAGTTAACAGATGGAGCAAAAGAATTAGCTAAGAAATATAATGCCATTGTTTTAAGGATGGAACCAGATATTGTAAGTAATGATCAAGATTTCAGAAATGTAGTGACTAATTTGGGGTATCGAATTAAAGATGATGCCAAGGATTTTAAAGATGAAATTCAACCAAGATATGTATTTAGGCTAGATATAAAAGGAAAGACAGAAGAAGAAATCATGGCAGGATTTAAACAAAAATGGAGGTATAATATTCGTTTAGCCACCAAAAAAGGAGTGACAATAAAAGAAGGAAACAAAAATGATTTAAAAGATTTTCATAGAATTATGATAGAAACAGGAGCAAGAGATGGATTTATTATTCGACCATTGTCTTATTTTGAAAAAATGTATGATTGTCTAGGTTCAAACCATATGAAAATACTTATGGCTTATTATGAAGGGAAGCCAATATCAGGAGTAATTCCGATTTTTTATGGAAATAAAACATGGTATTTATATGGTGCAAGTAGTAATTCTCATCGTAATCTAATGCCAAATTATTTACTACAATGGGAAATGATAAAAATGGCAATTAAAAGACAAGACGATGTATATGATTTTAGAGGCGTGTCAGGGGTAGTAGATGAAACACATCCTCAATATGGATTGTACCGATTTAAACAAGGATTTGGAGCAACTTTTACCGAATTTATTGGAGAAGTGTATATGCCATTTAAGCCAATTACGTATAAATTATATCGTTTCTCAGAAAAGGCATTTAGAACAATCAGGCAATTTAAAATGAAATTAAAGAAATAATTTTAGTCCCCACTGGTTCCGGGTTTAAATGGGGACAGTAATGTATTCCAATGTTGTCAATTTAAGGTTTAATCTATTATTTTTTACCTTTGAGTGTCGCAAGTATCAAAACTAATAAAAGGTAAGTTGCTTCAATTGTACTTATTGTCGTTCGTTTAATTGTTTATGCAGTGTTATAAAATTAAGTTGACAGCATTCCATTTAATGTATTCTATAGAATGATAGTTGTAATAAAAGTTCAAAAATGTCCCCATTTAAACCCGGAACCAGTGGGGACTAAAGGGTGGTAGAAAAGTGAGTATACTAGTAATAGAAAAACAAGATTTGAGGCATAATATAGAACAAATTAAGAAATTTACGAATAAAAAGGGAAAAGATGATAATGGGAATCCAGTAAAAATAATTGCTGTTGTAAAAGCAAATGGATATGGATTAGGTTTAGTAGAATATACCAAATTTTTGATTGACAATGGAATTTCATCTTTTGCTGTAGCAACAATAGAAGAAGCAATTCAATTAAGAAAAGCTGGAATTAAGGAAGATATTCTAATGTTATCTTCTACAGCCATTAAGGAGGAAGTACAAACTTTAGTTGAAAATAATATTATGATTACTATTGGTTCAAAAGCAGATGCCGAAATTGCAACTCAAATTGCCAATGAGAAGAGTCAAGAAATAAAAGCACACATTAAGATTGATACAGGTTTTGGAAGATATGGGTTTGTTTATAGCAATCGCGATGAAATGGTAGAATCTTTAAAAAATATGGAAAATGTAAAAATAGAAGGAACTTTTTCGCATTTTTCAATTAGTTTTTTTGATGATAAATATACCAAAATACAATTCCAAAGATTTATTGATGTAATTGAAGTTTTAAAAATGAATGGAATAGAAACAGGAATGCTTCATATTTGTAATTCATCTGCCTTCTTAAAATTTCCTGATATGCATTTAAATGCTGTTAGAATTGGTTCTGCCTTTTTAGGAAGAATATCTTTTCAAAATAAAATTGGATTAAAAAGAATAGGGCATTTAGAGGCACAGGTAGCAGAAATAAAAGAATTACCAAAAGGGTTTAATATTGGGTATTCCAATACCTATATAACGCCAAAAGAAATGAAAGTAGCTATTATACCATGTGGTTACATGGACGGGATTCATGTAAAAAATGGAAAAGATATGTTTCGAACAATAGATAAGCTTCGTTATTTGGTAAATAGCATAAAAGATTTTTTTAAAAAGCAAGAAATGTATGCAAAAATAAATGGCAGTAATTGCAAAATATTGGGAAGAATAGGAACCTATCATGTTGTATGTGATATCGAACAAAAAGATGTTAAAGTAGGTGATACTGCAATCTTTTCAATCAATACAAAATTTGTAGATTCAAACATAAGAAGGGAGTATAGATAATGAATAAGGAAAAGGAAGAAAAGATAAAAATTGGCTTTTTCAGAAAAATAGGGAATTCTATTACCAAAATTGAAACATATCCAGATATGGCAGCAGAAGGATTAGGAAGAGCATTTGCTTATATCAGTAAAATAGTAGCAATTTTAGCTGTTGTTCTTTGTCTGGGTACCATATATCAAACATATCAAATGCTTCAAGAAGGAATTCATTATCTACAAAATGACTTTCCAGAATTTTCTTACAAAGAAGGAATATTAAATGTTTCTTCTAATGAAAGAATAACCATTTCGGAAGATGATTCTTATGTGGGAAGGACAATTATAGATACCAATACAGAAGAAGAACAAACAATAAATCAATATCTAAATGAAATCGAAAAAGCAGGAAGTGGAATTATTATTTTAAAACATAAAGTCATTTTAAAAAATAGTGCTGTATCAGGAACTATTAATTATCATTACAATGAACTTTTGGGACAAATGGGAATGACGGAGTTTACCAAACAAACGGTATTAGATTATGTTAATAGTTCTCAAGTAATTAGTTTATATGTAAGTGTTTTCTTAACAATATTTATTTATAGTTTTATTATGTATTTATTGACAACTTTATCAAATGCAGTATTATTAAGCATATTTGGTTACTTAACAACTTGGTTAGCACGTATAAAAATGAGATATATAGCAGTATTTAACATGTCAATGTATGCACTTACTTTATCAATTTTTTTGAATATAGCTTATATTGCTATTAATATCTTTATGGAATTTAGAATGGAATATTTCCAAGTAATGTATGTTTCAGTAGCAGCTATTTATTTAGTGGCATCCATATTCTTATTGAAAACTGAATTTATAAAAAGACAAATAGAATTAATGAAAATTGCAGAAGCACAAGAAATTGTAAAGAAAGAAATGGAAGAACAAGAACGAAAGGAAAAACAAGAAAAAGAGCAAAAAGAAAGACAGAAAAACGATAAAGAAGAAAAAGAGGATAAAGAGGACAAAGAAGGCAAAAAGGATAATGGTGTAGGAGGAGAAGAACCACAAGGTTCGAATGCGTAGTTTTGCAAACTACAATAATAATTGTAAGTAGAAGAAAGGAAGAATAAAAATGAGCCAAAAAAAGAGAGATAACCAAAAGAACAAAAAACTTTGGATATATCTAATTAGTTTAGTGTTAGTAATGGTTGTTTTAGTAGGATTACTTGCATTTTATAAAAATAATAGAGACAAAGAGGATAAAAAAACACTTGCTTATACAGATTTGATTAAGGAATTATCTTATGGAAATATAGAAAAAATTGAGATGACAGTGGGAAGTACAACAGTAAAAGTAAAACAAAAAAATGGAGAAGAGGAAAAGACAGCTATTGTTCCAAATACAGAAAGTTTTATAGGTTTGGTACAAGAAAAAGTAGCAGAGGGAAATGAAATAGAATTAGTACAAAAGCCTAAAAATGTATTAGCACAGATTCCAGCTTTTATTCTATCATTTTTACCAACTCTTATCATGCTTGCTTTATTTGTTATGATATTTAAAATGCAAGGATTGGGAGAAAAAGGAAAAGTATATGATGATACAGAAAGAAAAACAAAGGTAAAATTTAATGATGTAGCAGGACTAGACGAAGAAAAGGGAGAATTAGTTGAAATTGTAGAATTTTTAAAAAGACCAGAAAAGTTTACAAAAATGGGAGCTAAAATTCCAAAAGGTGTTTTATTATATGGTAAACCAGGAACAGGAAAAACATTAATTGCAAAAGCAATTGCAGGAGAGGCAGATGTACCATTTATTTCTATGAGTGGATCAGAATTTATCGAAATGTTTGCAGGATTAGGAGCCTCACGTGTTAGAAAACTATTTGAAAAAGCAAGAAAATTGGCACCATGTATTGTTTTTATTGATGAAATCGATGCCATTGGTTCTAGAAGAACTTCTAACAGTGGAGCAGAAACAGAAAATAACCAAACATTAAACCAGCTATTAGTAGAAATGGATGGATTTAGCTCAGAAGAAACCATTATTGTATTGGCTGCAACCAATCGACCAGAAATGTTAGACAAGGCATTACTTCGACCAGGAAGATTTGATAGACAAATAACCATTCCAACACCAGATTTAAAAGGAAGATTAGAAATTTTAAAAATTCATAGCAAAGAAAAAAGAATATCTGATAATGTAAATTTAGAAAGTATAGCAGAAGACACAGCAGGATTTACAGGAGCTGAACTTGCTAATATTTTAAATGAAGCAGCTATTATAGCAACCAAAAACAAGCATGAAGATATTGAAAATGAAGATATTGAAGAAGCAGTAAAAAAAGTAACAGTAGGACTAGAAAAACGAACAAGAGTGTATTCCGATAAAGATAAAAAATTAACAGCTTATCATGAAGCAGGACATGCCGTTGTTAGTAGATATTTGCCAACACAAGCGGATGTAAAAGAAGTATCGATTATTCCAAGAGGTGTTGCTGGTGGATATACAATGTATAAATCTGATGAAGACAAATATTATATCTCCAAAACGGAAATGCAAGAAAGGCTGATTGCTTTACTAGGGGGAAGAGCAGCAGAGAAATTGGTATTAGATGATATCTCAACAGGAGCAAGTAATGATATTGAAGTAGCAACCAAAATAGCAAGAGATATGGTAACTAAATATGGAATGAGTGACACTTTAGGACCAATTGATTTTCAAGGAAAAGAACCATATGAAATGCAAATGTTTGGAGAAAATATTGGAGATAAAATAGGACAAGAAGTAAAAACATTAATTGACACAGCTTATAATGATGCACAAACTTTATTAAAACAACACAGAGACAAATTAGATATGATAGCAGAAACACTATTACAAAAAGAAAAAATCAACGAGGAAGACTTCAGAAAATTTTTTTAATGTCATATAAGGCGATGTCATCCATTTAAGCTATTCTCTATTATTTTTTACACCAAGTAATCAACCGAACAAGCATTAGCGAGTTCGATTAAACTAACTTACCATAATTAAAATGAATGGTTGTGACATACAAGTCATAAAAAATAATAGAGAATAGCCTAAATGGATGACATTACATAGGAGGCATTTCTTTTAAGAGTTGACAACAAGCGATGGGACAAGAAAGAAGGTGTGAGATGACAATTAGAGAAGCAATAAACAAAGCAACCATAAAGTTAAAACTGAAAAAGATAGACAGTCCAAGACTAAAAGCAAGACTGTTAATGCAATTTGTTTTAAATCAAACAAGGCAATATTTAATAGTTTACGATGAAAAAAGCTTAACGAAAAAACAAGAAGAAGATTATTTGGAAACAGTTGAACGACTTATAAGTGGAATTCCTTTACAACATATTACCAATAAACAAGAATTTATGAAAATGGATTTTTATGTAGATAATAATGTATTAATACCAAGACCAGATACAGAAGTTTTAGTAGAAGAAGTAATTAAAATTGCGAAAGAAATAAAGGCTAAGAAGATATTAGACTTGTGTACAGGAAGTGGAGCCATTGCAGTAGCACTTGCTAAATACATAGAAAATAGCGAAATCACAGCACTAGATATAAGTGAGAAAGCTCTAAAAATAGCTGAATTAAATGCTAAAAAACATGAAGTGAATCAACAAATTACTTTTATCCAATCCAATTTATTTGAAGATTTGCCAAAAGAAAAATATGACATCATTGTATCAAATCCACCTTATATCAAAAAAGAGATAATAGAAACATTAGAGGAAGAAGTAAAAAAGGAGCCTTATATAGCTTTAGATGGGGGATGGGATGGATTAGACTTTTATCGTAGAATCGTTGATCAATCTTATGAGTTTTTAAAATATAAAGGATATTTATGCCTAGAGATTGGATATGACCAAAAAATAGATGTAATTGAATTAATTGAACAGGAACAAAAATATACCAATACTTATGGTAAAAAAGACTTATATGGAAAGGATAGAGTAATCGTAACAAAAGTTAGTGATTAGGTCAAAGGCTATAGCCAAATAAAAATTATTTTTAAAACTAGAATACAAGTACCAAGGAAGGAGGAAAATTAATTGTCATTTTCTTCTAATATTAAACAGGAGTTAAATAAAAATAATAATTTGTCAAATAAAGAAATTGTAAAAAACGAATTAATTGGATATTTTATATCTGGAAATACTAGTATAATCAATAGAAAAGAAATTAAATTTTCAACAGAAAGTGATTATAATATTAATCGATTTTCCAAATTATTATCTAATTTAGATATCAATCATAAAATAGACATATCACGGAAAAATATTTGTTATTACAATCAAGATGAAACATGTAGATTTTCTTCTGATACAAAATGGACAAATATATTTGGAACTAGGAAAAAATTTAAAAGAAGAAAACTTAAAAGCAATCATTCGAGGAGCTTTTATGGGGTCAGGTTATATCAATAATCCAGAGAAGGAATATCATTTAGAAGTAGGTTTGGGAAATCAGGAGAATCTAAAATCCTTTGCTAGAATATTGCAGATGATGGGAATCTTCGTAAAAACTTTCCAAACCTCTATTTACATAAAAGAAGGAGAAGAAATATCAAAATTTTTAGCATTAATAGGAGCCAATAAGGCAGTTATGCGATTTGAAGATGTTAGAATTCAAAAAGAAATGAGGGGGAAAGTGAATCGATTAGTAAATTGTGAAACTGCCAATTTGAATAAAACAATTAATGCCTCGATAGAACAAATTGCAGCCATAAAAAAATTACAACAAATAGGAAAATTTAAAATCTTAGAAGATAATTTAAAAGAAATAGCAATTTTGCGTTTAGAAAATCCTAATATGTCATTAATTGAACTAGGAAAATTATTAAAAGAGCCAGTTGGCAAATCAGGAGTAAATTATCGATTAAAAAAAATAATAGAAATAGCAGAAAGTTGCCAATAATTTCAGATGTATGGGATAATGTTAAGGAGAATTATGAAAAAAGAAGAATTAGGACTTTATATTCATATACCATTTTGTAAAAGTAAATGTTATTATTGTGATTTTATATCTTATAGTAATTATTGTAATCAGATAGAATTCTATATCCAAAAAGTGATTAAAGAAATGCAACAATATGATATCAGAAACTATAATGTTACAACAATTTATATTGGAGGAGGAACCCCTTCATATATTCATGAAAAGTATATAAAACAATTATTAGATGCCTTAAAAACAAAATTAATAGATAATGAAACTAAATGGGAGGATATGGAGATTACAATAGAAATCAATCCTGGAACGATTCATAGGAAAAAGCTAGAGCAATATAAAAAAGCAGGAATGAATCGAATTAGTATTGGATTACAAAGTACGAATAATAGTATTTTGAAACAAATAGGAAGAATTCATACATATCAGGAATTTTTAGAAGCTTATAAGCTAGTAAAAGAGTCTGGTTTTGAAAATATTAATATTGATTTGATGATAGGATTGCCAAACCAAACAATTGAAGATATCAAACAAACCTTAAGAGAAATACAACGACTAAACCCAAATCATGTTAGTGTGTATTCTTTAATAGTAGAAAAAGGGACACAATTAGAAAAGCTCATTGAGAATAAGCAGTTACCATTACCAGATGAAGAATTAGAAAGGCAAATGTATTGGTATGTAAAAAATATGTTAGAACTAAGTCAATACAATCATTATGAAATATCTAACTTTGCTAAAAAAGGAAAAGAATCTAAACATAATTTGAATTGTTGGGAACAAAAACAATACATAGGATTAGGAGCAGCAGCACATTCGTATTTAGATGGAATTCGCTATTCTAATGCAGTTTTTACAGAATTAGGAGAATGGCATTTTACAGATAAAAAAATGGAAGAAGAACAAACAGTAGAAGATAAGAAAAAGGAATATATGTTATTAGGTTTAAGAAAAATAGAAGGAGTAAACATTCAAAAATTTAAACAAAAATATAGTGATAATCCTATCTTTTTATATAGAAAAGAATTAGAAAAATTGGTAGAACAGGGGTTATTAGTGATTAATGGAGATTATATTCGATTAACAAACAAAGGAATTGATTTGGCTAATTTAGTGTGGCAGGAATTTATTTAAAAATAGAATACCATGTAATGTTGTGAATTTAAAGTGTATCTAGTATCTTTGCCTGTTGTAACTAGTAAAATAGAAAAGAGCAACTTCCCATGTTACCAGCTTAAGCTATTTACATGATTTTTTTACACCTTGTGTGTCGCAACCATCCATTTTAATGTATGGTAGGTTGCTCCAATCGCACTCGCTAATGCTCGTTTAGTTGCTTACGCAGTGCTGTAAAAATCATGTAAATAGCTTAAGCTGGTAACATGGGAAGTTGCTTCAATCCCTTAATAGTTGTAGTTGGATTGGTCTTTTATCGTGTATTAGAAAAATAATGACTATATAAAAGGAAAAAATGTTCGTAAAAGTATTGACAATTTTAAAAATTGAGGATACAATAAAAGCGAACATTTTTTTAGTTACGATAATTAGGAGGTAAGTATATGATAACAACTATGCATATAAAAAATATAGGAATTATAGAGGATATAACAATTGACTTTAATCAAGGATTAAATGTTTTAACAGGAGAAACAGGTGCAGGAAAAACATTGATTATAGACTCCCTACAAATTATATCAGGAGGCAGATTTTCAAAAGAAATGATTCGAAAAGGAGAGAATCATTCTTTTGTAGAGCTATGTATGTATGAACCAGAAAATGAAAAAGCAATCGATGGAAATATTATTGTATCAAGAGAAATTAGTTTAAATGGAAAAAATATGTGTAAAATAAATGGAAGAATGGTAACCGTAAATGAACTGAAAGAATTCATGAATCAATTTATTGAAATACATGGACAAAATGACAATCAAAATTTATTAGAAAATAAAATGCATTTAAACTATTTAGATAGTTTTATAGGAGAAGAAATCATAAAAAATAAACAAAAGTACCAAGAACAATATGAAAAATATTGTAAAATTAAGCAAGAATTAAAAAATAACTTTGGAGATGAGAAAGAAAGACAACGAAAATTAGACTTATTACAATATCAAATAAAAGAGATAGAAGCAGCCAATTTAAAAATAAAAGAAGAGGAAGAATTAGAAGACAAAAGGAAAATTATTTTAAACTCAGAAAAAATAACAGAAAATTTGCGAGAAGCCGATACATTAATAGCAGAAAATGGAATTGATAATATTAGTATGGCAATTCGAGCATTAGAAAAAATTGAGCAAATAGATAAAAAATATGAGAAAGCATCAAGTGAGTTAAAAAATATTTATTACGAATTACAAGAATTAGCAAGAGATGTCAATAGCTATCGAAGTGATATAGAGTTTGATGAAGAAGAAAGAGAGTTAGTAGAAGAAAGATTAAATCTAATTTATTCTCTCAAAAGAAAATATGGAAATACAGTAGAAGAAATTTTAAAGTATAAAGAAAGCATCAAAGAAGAAGTAGAACATATTGAAAATTTAGAAGAATATAATGAAAAACTAAAAAAGAAGCAAAACGAAATAGAAGAGCAAATGAAAGAATTAGCTAGGCAAATGCATGAGATAAGAAGTAAAAATGCTGAGATTTTAAGTAAAAGAATTAACCAAGAATTAGAAGAATTAGAAATGAGAAACGCAAAAGTAAATGTAAAAGTTACTTATTTAGAAAAGGAATATTTAAAAACAGGAAAAGATAAGGTTACTTTTTATATAGTAACAAATAGAGGGGAAGAAGAAAAAGAGTTATCCAAAATAGCATCAGGGGGAGAAATGTCAAGAACAATGCTGGCAATTAAAAAAGTAGTAGCAGATACCGATAAAATATCTGTACTTATATTTGATGAAATTGATACAGGAATTAGTGGAAAGGCAGCAAATTCAGTGGCGAACAAACTAAAAAAAATTGCAACGACCCATCAAATCATGTGCATTTCGCACTTACCTAATATAGCAGCAGCAGCTGATTATAATTATTTTATCAGTAAGAATATTTATCAAGAAAGGACAAAAACACAAGTAAAATTATTACAAGAAAAGGAAGTAATTGAAGAAATTGCAAGAATTTCATCAGGAGAAATTAATGAAGTAAGTCTACAATATGCAAATGAGTTAAGAAATAAGAAAGTATCATAAAGATTAGATTTTAAACCATTTTTGTTAACTATTTTGCCTTCACTCAGCCATGCACTTCTTAAAAAAGATTGCTTTTCTTCTTTTTGCATAAATTAGAAAGAAATGGATAAAATAGAAAAGAAAGAAAATAAGGATTTAGGAAAGTTTCATAATCTTTATGAAAGAAGGAGTGTTAAGAAAATGAAAGATTTTTTGGAAATTGTAGATGTGCAAGCATTAGAAATACTAGACTCAAGAGGGAATCCAACCATTCAAGTAGAAGTAATACTTGATGGAGGATATAGAGGAATTGCATCTGTACCATCAGGTGCATCAACAGGAAGTTTTGAAGCAGTTGAATTAAGAGATGGAGATAAAACTAGATATTTTGGAAAAGGTGTGCAAAAGGCAGTAGAAAATGTTAATAAAAAGATTGCAAAAAAAATAGTTGGAATGAATGCATATGAACAAAGAAAAATTGACAGTGAATTAGTAAAATTAGACGATACACCTAACAAATCAAATTTAGGTGCCAATAGTTTATTAGGAGTATCTTTAGCAGTAGCAAAAGCAGCGGCAGAATCGTTAAATATGGAATTATATGAGTATATAGGAGGAATTCAAGCAAAAGAGCTACCAATTCCTATGATGAACATTCTAAATGGAGGAAAACATTCTGAAAATAACATTAGTATTCAAGAATTTATGATTATGCCAATTGGAGAAATCACATTCCAAGAAAGATTAAGAAGAGGGGTAGAAGTATATCATACATTAAAAAAAGTGCTAAAAGAAAAAGGATATAGTGTAGGCGTTGGGGATGAAGGTGGATTTGCACCTAACTTAGAGAATGAAGAGCAAGCATTAGACCTTATTGTAGAAGCAATAAAAAAGGCAGGATATGAACCAAAAAAAGATATTGTATTAGCCTTAGATATAGCTAGCACAGAAATGTATGATGAGGCTCAGAAAATAGGAAAAGAAGGATATTATTTCTGGAAAACAGAACAATTAAAAACAAAACAAGAAATGATAGAATATGTTATTAGTTTATGTGAGAAATATCCAATTGTTTCTGTGGAAGATGGGTTAGCAGAAGAAGATTGGGAAAGCTGGAAAGAATTGACAAGTAGAATAGGCGATAAAGTACAATTAGTAGGTGATGATTTATTTGTAACCAATCCAAAGCGACTAAGAAATGGCATTGAAAAAAATATTGCTAATAGTATTTTAATTAAGCCAAATCAAATTGGAACTTTGACAGAAACCTTAGATACCATTTATCTGGCAAAAAGCCATGGTTATAAAACTGTTATTTCGCATCGTTCAGGAGAAACAGATGATACGACAATTGCTGATATAGCTGTTGGTGTAAATGGAGGACAAATAAAAACAGGAGCACCTTGTAGAATTGACAGAGTTGCTAAATATAACAGACTTTTAAAAATTGAATCAGAATTAGATATTTTATAAGAATATTTATTTGAATAAAGTAGTATATAATAAAAAGAGAATTTCCTAATAGATAAGAAATTCTCTTTATTTTTTTAGTCGAACAAAAAAGGTAGAATGTAAGTAATCTAAAAAGACAAGTTTGTTTTATATTCAATTTTTATTTCATTTTTTTATGAATAGAAGTTAATTTTAGTGTAGAATAAGCAAGCAATCCAACAACTAAAATAGAAATACCAATAAATGTTATTGTTCCTGCTTTTGGTAATTGAATAGGTGGTTCTGTTAATTTAAGTTTAGGTGTAATATCAGAGGTTTTAGCTTGCTTTTTATCAGTTATATCTGTGTAAGTTATATCAACTTTTTGATTGGTATTTAATATTTTATTAACAATGGAACTATCATAATTTTCTTTTAATTTTAATTTATATTGTACAGTTGCTATTTGACCACTTGCTAGTTCAGGAATGGTCCAAGTAATGGAATGATTAGTAGTGTCTATTTTAGTAGAAACAGTTCCAATATTAGCATTTGAAATATAAGCAAAGTCAAAGTTTTTTACGATTTCTTCTGGGAAGTAATCTACAATTGTAATATCTTTTAATATCTTTTTAGTTTCTAGTAATGAATGATAAATGTCATTTTTTATTGTTTTTTCAATTTGAGTATCTGTTACATAATAGAATTTACCACATGTTGGTTTTTCTTGTGTACCAAATACTTCATTTATAATTTGACCAAAGGTTTTTGTAGTTGTTGTCGGAATATAAGATTCATCTTCTATTCCTGTTAACATGGTAGTAAGCTGAATTTCTTGTGAAGTTAATGTTTGTAACTGTTGTTTTGTTTTATTAATAACATCATCAGAATAATAATTTTTGTCATAATCAATCGCAACATTTGGAACACCATCTGTTAAAATGATGATATATTTATTTGTGCTTGTTTTAGTAAATTGTTGGCTAGCTAATAGTAATCCAGCTTGTAAGTTAGTTCTAGGTCCATTTGTTTCTATGTTAGAAATAGCAGTAGATAATGTATTGGAATCATTACTTAGTGTAGAAACAACAGTAGCATCTTCTATTGTACCTTCTTTTTTTATATCAACATTAGTTGAAAAACTAACAATTCCTATTTTTAGACTAGCGTTATCTGTTAATAAATTAGAGACTAAAGTTTTGGCAGATTCAAAAATTAAGTCTTTTCTAGTTTGATTTTGAGAAACTTCTTCTGTCATACTATTAGAGTTATCTAATACTAACATAATTTCACCAGTTGGTTTATCAGCAATTTCTTCATTTGTAACTTGTAATTGAAGAGTTACTTCTTTATTGGATAAATCCTTATGAATCAATTTTTTTTCGAATTTTGAATTGTCTCCTAAATGAATGGTACAAATGGGTTCTTCTACAACACTCATAGTAACAGTATGATAGGAAGCAAAGGAAATATTGGCTATTAGAATGATACTTAAAAAGATTCCCACAAAAATTTTATTTTTCATATTAAATTACACTCCTTTTATTATTAATTTCCATAATAGTATAACACAAATTTAAGAATATACAAGGATTTTTTCTAAATTTCAAAAATACCTTGTCAAATCTTAGAAAATGTGTTAAAATATTAACTGTAAGTAAATGAAAGCCAATTAAAAAGCAAAGTAAATATAGGTTAAAACATATGTAAAGAGAAAATGGTCAAGGCTGAAAGCCATTCATATGAAATATATTGAAATTTCACTTTTTAGGTCTTTTTCTGAAATTGATAACTAAAATAAAGTAAGAAAAAGCGGTCGAACCGTTAAAACGAAATGAGATTAGCAAACTTTTGATAATAAAATGCTAATAAATTTAGGTGGTACCACGAATGATAGCCATTTCGTCCTAGAAAAATAGGAAGAAGTGGCTTTTTGATTGAAAAAGAGGTATCAATATAAATCAAAAATAGTAGGATAGTAAGAATAAAGAAGAAAGGAATTAGTAAGTGATGAAAGAAGAAATTACAAAAATACAAGAACAATCCAAAAAAGAAATTAGCAATTGTAAAGAGGAAAAAGAATTAAAGGAATTAAAAGTAAAATATTTAGGGAAAAAAGGAGAATTAACAGCAGTATTAAGGGGAATGGGAAATTTGACTCCAGAAGAAAGACCTATAATAGGAAGTTTAGTGAATCAAGTAAGAGATGAGTTAGAAGAATTCATTCAAAAAAAGGAAAGAGAATTCAAGAGAAAAGAATTAGAGAAAAAATTAGAAACAGAAAATATCGATGTTACAGAGCCAAGTAGAAAAACAAAATTAGGATCATGGCATCCAATTACACAAATTATAGATGAAGTAGAAGAAATATTTTTAGGAATGGGGTACCAAATAGCAGATGGACCAGAGGTAGAAAAGGCAATCTATAATTTTGATAAATTAAATACACCAATAGATCATCCAGCAAGAGATATACAAGATACTTTCTATATTACAGAAGATATTGTTTTAAGAAGCCAGACTTCTCCTGTACAAGCAAGAGTAATGGAAAAACAAAAACCACCAATAAAAATTATTTGTCCAGGAGCAGTGTACCGTTCAGACAGTGTAGATGCTACCCATTCACCAGTATTCCATCAAATTGAAGGTTTAGTAGTAGATAAAAATATTGCTATGACAGACCTAAAAGGAACACTAGAAATGTTTGCTAAAAAATGTTTAGGTGAAAACACCAAAATTAGATTTAGACCACACCATTTCCCATTTACAGAACCAAGTGCAGAAGCAGATGTATCTTGTTTTGTATGTGGAGGAAAAGGATGTAAAGTATGCAAAGGAGAAGGGTGGATTGAATTGTTAGGATGTGGAATGGTACATCCTAATGTGTTAGAAAATTGTGGAATCGACCCAGAAGAATATTCAGGGTTTGCCTTTGGATTTGGGGTAGAAAGAATTGCTATGGCAAAGTTTGGAATCGAAGATATGAGATTACTATTCGAAAATGATATAAGATTTTTAAAACAATTTTAAATAAGCAAGTATAAATTAATTAAAAATTTAGTTAATTGAGGAGTGTATAGAAATATGAAAAGGAAAACATATATATTTACAACACAAGGAAAAAATGAAAATTATATACAAGAAATTAAGCAAATATTAACAAATAAGCCAGAAATAGAAACGGTACCAGGATATGATAAAAATGGAAATTACACAATTACACTAATCATTCCAGACTGGAAAGATAAATGGAAATGTAATGTAAATAGGTACAATAGAAACAATCAGAAACAAGCAGTGACACAATATGGAGATTATCAACAAGCAAAAGGCTATAGAAGTTTTGGTGCAAGATAAAAATAGAGAAGATAAAGGAGAAAAAGAATGAAAGCAAGTATAGAGTGGTTAAAAGAATATAGCGATATAGATGTAGATAGTGTCAAATTAGGGGATATTTTGACAATGACAGGTTCTAAGGTTGAAACCATAGAACAATTGGGAAATGATATCAAAAATGTTGTAGTTGGAAAAATTATGGAGATTGAAAAGCATCCAGACGCTGATAAATTAGTGGTAACAAAAGTAGATGTGGGGACAGAAAAAATACAAATTGTTACTGGTGCCAATAATATCAAAGTAGGAGATATTGTACCAATTGCAAAAGATGGATCTGAATTACCAGGTGGAGTGAAAATAAAAAAAGGAAAATTAAGGGGAATGGATTCTTGTGGTATGATGTGTTCAGTTGGAGAATTGAATCTTAGTATTACAGATTATCCAGGACAAATTGAGCATGGAATCATGATATTAGATAAAAAACTAGAAAAAGATTTAGGGAAAGATATTGTTAAAGTATTAAATTTAAAAGAAGATATAATAGACTTTGAAATTACTTCAAATAGACCAGATTGTTTTTCAATAGAAGGTTTAGGGAGAGAAACAGCAGCCTCTTTAAATAAACCATTTAAAAATCCAAGAAAAAATATAGACGAATGGAAAATAGAAGATAAAGAAGAGATAGAAGGATTAAAAGTAGAAATTACGGCACCAGACTTATGTTATCGATATGTAGCAAGAATGGTCAAAAATGTAAAAATTGAACCATCTCCAGAGTGGATGGTAAGAAGGTTAAAAGCCTGTGGTGTAAGAAGTATTAATAATATTGTAGATATTACAAACTATGTTATGCTAGAGATGGGGCAACCAATGCATGCTTTTGACATCAATTCTATAGAAGGAAAACATATTACAGTAAGAAGAGCAAAAAAGATGAAAAAATTACAACACTAGATGAGCAAGAAAGAGAATTAGACGAAAAAGATTTAGTTATAGCAGATAATAAAAAGGCAGTAGCAATAGCAGGTGTTATGGGAGGCTTAAATTCAGAAATAGAAGCAGATACCAAAACAGTAGTATTTGAATCTGCTGTATTCTATGGCGGAAGTGTTAGAAAAACAGCTAAAAAGGTAGGATTAAGAACAGAAGCCTCTTCACGATTTGAAAAAGGACTATCAGCAGAAAATGCCTTAAGAGCAGCAAATAGAGCAGTCGAATTAGTCGAACAAATTGGAGCAGGAGAAGCAGTAGAGGGAAAAATAGATGTTTATCCAACTAAGCAGAAGATCAATCAAATAAAATTAGATGTGTCAAAAATAAATAGTTTATTAGGAACGCATTTGTCAAAACAGGAAATATTAGACATATTAGAAAAATTGGATATAAAAGTAGAAAAGGATATGGTAATCGCACCATATTTTAGAATGGATTTAGAAGTTATTGCAGATATAGCAGAAGAAATAGGACGTTTTTATGGATATGATAAATTAGGAACAACACTAATTAAAGCAGATACCACATTAGGAATTAGAAATAAAGAACAAAATATTAAAAAGAAAGTAAAAGAAATATTGGTAAATAGTGGGCTTTCAGAGGTTTATACGTATGGATTTGTAAGTGAAAAAGATTTAGAGCTATCAAATATAAGTGATGAGATAAGAAAATATGCAATTACAATACAAAATCCATTAAGTGATGAATACAAATTGATGAGGCCAACTACTGTACCAAGTATGATGCAAATATTAGCGATAAATGCGAACAAGAAAAATCAAAATGTAAAATTATTTGATGTATCTAGAAGTTATAAAAATGTAAAACAAGAAGTACAAAATGGAGAAGTGCCATTACAAGAGGAAATCTTAACAATTGGTATGTATAGTGAAGAAATCGATTTTTATGTACTAAAAGGAATGATAGAAAATATACTAGAAGCAATTCATATAAACCATTATGAAGTAGAAAAAGAAACTCAAAATACTTCTTACCATCCAGGTAGATGTGCTAATATTAAAGTAGGAATAGATATAATAGCAACGTTAGGAGAAGTTCATCCAGAAGTATTAGATAATTATATGATTTCTAAAAGAGCTTATTTAGCAGAAATAAATATTACGAAATTAGTCAAATATGCAAGAGCCAATAAAAAATATACAGAAGTACCTAAGTTTCCGGCAGTAGAAAGAGATATTGCAGTTATTGTGGATGAAAAAGTAGAGGTTGGACAAATTGAAAAAATTGTAACAAAGAAAGCTAAAAAATTATTAGAAAGTATAGAGCTATTTGACATTTATCGTAATGAGAAATTGGGGGAAAATAGAAAAAGTATTGCTTATTCTTTAATTTTTAGAGATAAGAATAAGACTTTGAGTGATGAAGAAATTAATCATGTTATGGAAGCTATTATTTCTGAATTAGAAAAGGTTTTAGGGGCAGAATTAAGAAAATAGAAAAAAAGTATGGACAAAATTAAAACAATGTAATATGATAAGAATGTAAATAACAAAAGCAACAAAGGAGGAAATGAAAATGGAAGAAGGAGCAAAAACAGGAACAAAAAAGAGATTATCTCCAGAAGCAACTGTATTATTAACAATAGGAAGTGTTGCACTTTTTACAGTAGTGTGTGGAGTGGTTCATTTTATTATTACAGTAATTTAATAAGATGAAAAAATATGCAAATAGTAAGTAAGCAGATAGACTAGAATTAAGAAAGACCTATTTTTAGGTCTTTTTAGGTTTAAGCGGAATGGTAGGATAAAACTGGATTTTTTTGTTAAATCTCTTGACAAAATCAAAAAAATGGTGTAAAGTATATTAGCATTACAAAGAAAAGAGGTAGTTACTATGGAGAAAAACGTAAAAATAAGTATGTTAAATGAATTCTATGGAAAACTATTAACTCAAAAACAATATGAAATCATAGATGACTACTATAATGATGACTTGTCATTATCTGAAATAGCAGAAAATAATCAAATTACGAGACAAGCTGTTAGAGACATTTTGAAGAAGGGGGAGAAAAAACTTTTTCAGTATGAAGAAAAGTTGATGTTTATGAAAAGGATGTTGAATCAAGAAAAAAAAATCGAAAAGGTTTTATCGGAATTAACAAAAATTCAAAAAAATGATTCAGATAAACAAATTGCAAGCATTTTGGAAAATATTAAAAAAGAGTTAAATTGTTTAATTTAAGGGAGTGAAATATATGGCTTTTGAAGGACTATCTTCTAGATTACAAGAAATAACAAGAAAAATCAGAGGAAAAGCAAGAATAACAGAATCTGACCTAAAAGAAATGTTAAGAGAGGTAAAACTTGCACTTTTAGAAGCTGACGTTAACTATAAAATTGTAAAAGATTTTGTAGCAACCATTCAAGAAAAAGCATTAGGGCAAGATGTTTTAAAATCATTAACACCAGGACAGCAAGTTATTAAGATTGTAAAAGATGAATTAGTCGAACTGCTTCGGAGGAACAGAAAGCAGAATCAATTTCACACCAAATCCACCAACTGTAATTATGTTAGTAGGATTACAAGGGTCAGGAAAAACAACAACAGCGGGAAAATTAGCTAATTTATTAAGAAAGCAAGGGAAAAAGCCATTATTGGTAGCATGTGATATTTACCGACCAGCAGCAATAAAGCAATTACAAGTAGTGGGAAAACAATTAAACATACCTGTATTTACAAATGAAAACTCTAAAGATGTGGTTCATATAGCAAAGCAAGCTATGTCAGCAGCAATATCTAAATTAAATGATGTTATCATCTTAGATACAGCAGGACGTTTGCATATCGATGAAGCTTTAATGGACGAACTAAAAAAACTAAAAATTAATAGTAAACCACATGAAATATTATTGGTAGTAGACAGTATGACAGGTCAAGATGCAGTTAATGTAGCTGAAAAATTTAATGAAACTTTGCGGAATCGATGGTGTTGTCTTAACGAAATTAGATGGTGATACCAGAGGTGGAGCAGCTTTATCTGTCAAAAAAGTTACAGGAAAACCAATTAAATTTGCTGCCACAGGGGAAAAGTTAAGTGATATTGAAATATTTCACCCAGATAGAATGACACAAAGAATTTTAGGAATGGGAGATATTTTATCAGTCATTGAAAAAGCAGAAGAAGCATTTGATTTGGAAGAAGCAGAAAAATTAGAAAAGCAATTAAAGAAAAAAGAGTTAGACTTAGACGATTATTTATTACAACTTAGACAAGTAAAAAAGATGGGGTCATTTTCTTCCTTATTAAAAATGATACCAGGAATGAATCAAATTAAAGATTTAAAAGTAGACGATAAAGAATTTATAAAAATAGAAGCCATTATTTGTTCTATGACTAAAAAAGAAAAAAGAAACACAAAACTTTTAAATGCTAGTCGAAGACAACGTATTGCAAAAGGTAGTGGAACAACAGTACAAGATATTAATAAATTCATTAAATCTTTTGAAATGACACAAAAAATGATGAAAAAGATGCAAAGTAATAAAGGTGGTATGAAGAAATTATTAAATGGTATAGATGAAAACACCTTAAAAAACTTTAAAATATAAATATGTTATTAAATTTTTAAGTTA
>CAPBNZ010000030.1:0-3592 GCA_948585895.1 uncultured Clostridia bacterium
AAATTAATATAAAAGAATATGTTTCTCAACTAAAAGAGATACCAGAGCAAACTGATATAGAAGATATGAAGGGAAAGCTACAAGCTTTTATAAAAACAATGAAAGAGAGTAGAGTTTCTGGAAATGAAGCAGTCCAACTTTTAAATTTATATCAAAAAACAGGATTTTTTGGAGATAATCTAAGAATGATTTATTTAGGAAGAGTAATAAAAGAATCTAATGAAAAGAGTTTTCAAAGAATTGTTGCTATTGGAAATGCAAAAGACAAACAAAATATCCATTTATTGGAAGCAGAGACATTAGAGATGCATGATTCAACAGTAGAAGAAGTGGAAGAAAATTTACGAGATGGAAAATGGGTTTATGAAGATACGACTCATACAATTGAAAGCCTAAATAGAGGTGAGAATTAGTGAAAAAAATAGAAGAAATAAAATTAATGAATGAAACTATGATTAACTATTTGAAAGATAAAGGATTAGATATAAAAAGAAATGAAATAATAAAACAAATATTGCAAGATGAAGCTTGTTTTTTTAAAATGAGTAAAGAAGAAGAAAACCAATTTGGTTTAGTCTATGAAGGAGCAATTACAGAAAATGAGATAGGAAAAGTAAATATTAATCCAGTTAATTATATGTTAAATGGACTAAAAATTTCAGCAAATGTTTATACACCTGCAAATTTTGATGAAAGTAATCAATATACTACTGTTGTAGTTGCACATCCAAATGGAGGAGTAAAAGAACAAGTTGCAGGGCTATATTCACAAAAACTAGCTGAATTAGGATATATAACAATGGCTTTTGATGCAGCATATCAAGGGCAATCAGAAGGGCAACCAAGAAATACAGATAAACCACAAAATAGAGTTGAAGATATACATGGAGCAATAGATTATATTGTAAATTATAAAGGTGTTGATAGAAACAGAGTAGGAATTTTAGGAATTTGTGGTGGTGGTGGCTACACATTAAGAGCATCACAAACAGATAAAAGAATAAAAGCAGTTGCTACTCTATCAGCTTTTAATACAGGAATAGTAAGAAAAAATGGATTTTTAGATTCTCAAATAAACACAATAACAGAAAGGTTAGAAGATGCTTATAAAGCAAGAGAAGATGAACTAGCAAGAAAAGAAGTAAGATATACACCAAATATGTTAGAAACCATGACTCCAGAAGAAGCTAAAAAAATGCCTTTTGATTTATACAAAGATGGATATGAGTATTATGGAATTACACATAAACATACAGGATCAAGTTTTGCTTATACAGTATCTTCAAATATTGATTTATTCAGTTTTGATGCAAGAGTAGGAATGGAGATGATAAACCAACCATTACTTATGATGGCAGGGAAAATGGCAGATACACTATATATGACAGAGGGGTGCTATGAAAAAGCAACAGGAACAAAGAACAAAGAATTATTTTTAATAGATGGTGCAACACACATTCAAACTTATTGGAAACCAGAATATGTAGAACAAGTAGTTAATAAATTAAAAGAATTTTATGCAAAATATTTATAATAATAAGGAAAGGGGGAAAAATGAAGAAATTAAAAATAATAATTGATATTTTATTATTTATAATTACGATTGCTCTATTCAATATAGGATTAATTGGAAATCTAATGCACGAAATATTAGGAATTACTTTGGCTATCCTTATTATAATTCATATTTTATTAAACTTTAAATGGATAAAGCAAGTAACAAAAAATTTTAAAAAGACGAATACAAAAACTAAAATCATGTATATAGTAGATATTCTTATAATGATAATATATTTAGGAGCAATTATTTGTGGAATATTAATAGCAAATGAAGTATTTAACTTTCACATGAGTAGTAGTTTAGGTCTTGTACTTACACATTTAATTTTAGGAAGATTAGCAATTATAACAATGTTTATTCATCTAGGATTACATTTAGATAGAATATTCAAAAAAGTAAAAAATGAAAAATTTAAGAAATCAATTTATATAATATATATATTCATTGTTATAGGAATTGCAGTTTACTTTATTTATACATTAACACATAGTTTTCAATGGTTATATGCTTTTGGAAATAGTAATTGGTAAAAATATATAAAAGGAGAGATTTGAAAATGAATAAAAAAGTATTAATAGGAATTATAGTTGCAATATTAGTAATTATTGCAGTTGTTGCAGGAGTTATTATAATCAATAATAACAATAAAGAAAATAATGCTCTATCAGCTATGAATGGTAGTGAAAATGATAATATGCTAGTAGGAGAGAATGAACAAAAAGAAAATGAGAAAGATATGACAAACAGCGAACAAGAAAAAAACACTACAAAAAGCGGAAGTAAAACATTAGTTGTATATTATTCAGCACAAAATCATACAAAGGCAGTTGCTGAAAAAATAGCACAAAACTTAAATGCAGATATTTTTGAAATAGAGCCAGAGGAAAAATATTCAGAAGAAGATTTGAATTGGACTAATAGAAATTCAAGAGTTTCAAAAGAACATGATGATGAATCATTAAGAAATATTAAATTAAAAAAGGACACAGTAGATAATTGGAGTGATTATGATACAGTATTAATTGGCTATCCTATATGGTGGGGCATTGCAGCATGGCCAGTAGACACTTTCGTAAAAGCAAATGACTTTAATGGAAAAACAGTAATTCCATTTTGCACTTCTGCATCAAGTGGTCTAGGACAAAGTGGAAAATTACTTGAGAAAGAAGCAAATGGTGGAGATTGGAAAAATGGACAAAGATTTAATGAAAGACCATCAGATTCTACAATTAAAAATTGGACAGATGGTATAAAATAAAGAAATAGGAAGGAATGGAAAGTAAAATGAATAAAAAATTAGTTATAGGAATTATTTTAGCAATAGTAGTTATGGCAGTTGCTATTGGTGCAGTTGTTATGGTTAATTCAAATAATAATGATAATCAAAATATTGCAAATGTAAACAATGAAAATATAAATAAAGAAGTAGAAAATATAAACAATGAAGATAATAATGTTCCAAATGAAGAAAATACAACAAATACTGATAACGATACACAAGTAAGTGCTAATAAAAAAACATTAGTAGCATATTTTTCATTACCAGAAAATACAGGAACAGCTAAAGAAGATAGTACAATTACAGTAAATGGAGAAAGATTAGGAAACACACAATATGTTGCAAACTTAATACAAGAACATACTGGAGCAGATGTATTTAGAATTGAATCTGTAAAACAATATAATACAGAAAATCATCAAGCCTTAATAGATGATGCACAAGAAGAGCAAAGACAAAATGCTAGACCAGAAATAAAAAATAAAGTTAATAACTTTGAAGAGTATGACACAATATTTATAGGTTACCCAATTTGGTGGAGTGATTTACCACAAATACTTTATACATTTTTAGAAAGCTATGACTTTACAGGAAAAAATGTATATCTATTTAGTACAAATGGTGGAAGTGGTTTATCAGGAACAGTAAGTACAATAACAAATAAATTATCTGGAGCAAACGTAAATTCAAATGCTTTCAAATTACACAGAAATAGTATGGAAGATGCACCAGAAGAAGTAGAAACATGGTTA
>CAPBNZ010000030.1:3622-9143 GCA_948585895.1 uncultured Clostridia bacterium
TATAATTGATTAAAAAGGAATAAGTAGAAAAGCTATGAAAAAAATATTGATAATAGTATTAATATTAGTAATTATTTTGTTTGCAATAATAGTAGTTTTCTATTTTAGAAATGGAAATAATATTAGTATGAATAATAATATACCAGAAATTCAAAGAGATACTACAAGTAATAAGGCAAATGAAATAAGCGAAATTCCACAAAGCTATTATAGTAAATCAAATAATCAAGGAAAACTAGAGGAATTTTACTACGATACTTATGAATCAAAAACTTATGAGCAACAATCTAAAAAATTAAGAAAAAGAGCTATTGTCTATACTCCTTATGGATATGATGAAAATAAAGAATATGATATTTTTTATCTTATGCACGGAGGTTGGAGTA
This sequence comes from uncultured Clostridia bacterium, assembly GCA_948585895.1. Classification (GTDB taxonomy): domain Bacteria; phylum Bacillota; class Clostridia; order TANB77; family CAG-508; genus CAG-269. The sequence goes on from CAPBNZ010000030.1 coordinate 4,009, forward strand.
ATGAAACTACAAGTTTAGGAACACCTAATAATCATGGTATATTTAAAAATATAATAGATAATGCAATAGAGAATGAAGAAATAAGACCAATTATTATAGTTTGCCCAACATATAATAACGAAAGCCAAGAGGATAGTGGAGATTATACTTTGGCATACTACACACTAACAGTAAATTATCATAATGAGCTTATCAATGATTTAATTCCAGCAGTTGAAAGCAAATACTCTACATATAGCAAAAGTACATCACATGAAGATATAGTAAAGTCAAGAGAACATAGAGCATTTGGTGGCTTTTCAATGGGATCTGTTACAACATGGCATACTTTTGTAAATAATTTAGATAGTTTTAAGTATTTCATTACTTCAAGTCGGTGCAATAGACAGTAATATGATAGATACAGCAGTACAAAAACAAGGATATACTTCAAATGATTTCTTTATGATGAGCTTTACAGGAACACAAGACTTTGCAGGTTCAGGATTTACAAGTTTAATAGAAGATTTATTAGAAAAGCCAAGTAAAAATTTTAAAGCAGGAACAAATGAGCAAAATGGGAATTTGTATTTTAGAATAAAAGATGGATATTCTCATGATGGAATAGCTTGTATGACATATATGTATAATGGACTTTTAGGATTTTATAATAATAGTTCAAAGGAAAGTAAAATGAGTAATACAATATTCGATTTGAATAGTACAGTAGAACAAGTAAAAAATGATAATAGTTTTAAAGGTTTTGGAGATTTAATTTTTCCAGTAGATATAAATATACCTAATAATACACCATTAGAAAATGTAGGAGATTATTATTCTTGGTATAATTATATAAATCCAAATAAGACAGTAGAAATTATAAACTATATGAAAGAGCAAACAGATTCAAATAAAAAAGTATTTTATGATATTTATACAGATGAAGAAAAATCAAAAGATCCAGAAAAAGCAAATACAGGAATATTCTTTTTTAGAGGTAATCCGAATGAAAAAGTTGCAATAGTAAGTGCAGGTGGAGGATTCGCTTATGTAGGTGCAATGCACGATAGCTTTCCACATTGTTTGGAACTATCTAAAAAAGGCTATAATTCCTTTGCTATAATATATAGACCAGATGCACAAAAAGCCTGTGAAGATTTATCAAGAGCAATAGCTTTCATAAATGAAAATAAAGAAGAATTACAAGTTAATATGGAAGATTATTCATTATGGGGTGGTTCAGCTGGAGGTAGAATGACAGATTGGGTAGGAACTTATGGAACATCATATTTTGGAGAAAAAGAATATCCAAAGCCATCAGCACTTATTATTCAATATACTGGACTTTCAGAAGTAACAGGAAATGAGCCACCTACTTATAGTTGTGTAGGAACAAATGATGGAATTGCTAATTATAGAATTATGCAAAATAGAATAGATAAAATTAAGTCAAATGGAACAAATAGCAAAATTGAAGTATTTAATGGCTTGCCACATGGATTTGGATTAGGAGAAGGAACAGTAGCAGAAGGTTGGATAAATAATGCAATAGATTTTTGGAAAAGCAAAATGTAATGGAGTATGATGAATGAAAAAAATTATATTATTGATAGTTATAGTTGGAATATTAGTTATAATTGGAATCTTTACTATAAATAATAATTTTAATGAAAATAATAGTGAAGAAACATTACAACAGGAAAATATAGAAAGCAATGAAAATAAAACTACTACTTCAAATGAATATATAAAAAAAGGTAGCGAAGAACATAGAGGATTTATATTAGATAATGCTTTAATAACTACAAATGCAGAAATTCATTTTAATATACACTATCCAGAAAATTTCGACAAAACAAAGCAATATGCTATTTATTTTGCAAATCCTGGATGGGAGGGCTTATATTTTCAAGGAGTAGGAAAAGATTTAGGAGAACCTTATGTGTATGAAGCTCAAAAATATAATAAAGATATGATAATTGTTTCAACACAATTAAATGACTGGGGAGAGCAATCAGCAAATGACTGTATAACATTAGTAGAATATTTTTTACAAAACTACAACATTGATAAGTCAAAAGTATATATAAGTGGTTTGTCAGGTGGTGGAGAAACACTATCAATAGTTTTAGGAAAAAGACCAGAACTATTTACGTCAGCTTTGTATATAAGCAGTCAATGGGATGGAAATTTAGACATTTTATCAAAAGCTAAAACACCATTATATATGGCAATAGGAGAAAATGACAGCTATTATGGTAGTACAAAAACTAAAAATGCTTACAATAGATTACATCAACTATATGAAGAACGAAGAATGTCTAATGAAGAAATAGACAAAATATTAGTATTAGATGTAAAAAATCACGAATACTTTACTTCAAAAGGATTTTCAGATGAACACGCAGGATGTGGTTTGTTTGCTTATGAAGAAAATATAATGAATTGGATATTTTCAAAAAGTAAGTAAATTAAAAGAAAGAGGGTAATTTATAATGGAAAAAGTAAAATTAAATAATGGTATTGAAATGCCAAAGTTAGGAATAGGAACATTTATGCTTACACCAGATGAGGCTGAAAATTCAGTATATCATGCCTTAAAAAATGGGTATAGACTAATAGATACTGCAAATGCCTATGTTAATGAAAAAGCAGTTGGTAGAGGAATAAAAAAGTCTGGCATAGATCGATGCGAAATCTTCGTAGAAACAAAGCTATGGCCTGCTTTTTATGAAGAAGATAACCAAATAGATAAAACACTAGAAAGATTAGGTACAGAATATATTGATTTATTATTACTACATCAACCATCAGGAAATTATATGTATGCTTATAAATTAATGGAAAAGGCAGTAAAAGAAGGAAAAGTAAAAGCAATAGGACTATCTAATTTTAATGAAACACAAATACAAGAAATATTAGAAACTCAAGAAATCAAACCAACAATTTTACAAACAGAAGCACACCCTTATTACCCACAAACAGAAATGAAGAAATTTCTAGCACAAAATGATATAAAAATACAAGCATGGTATCCATTAGGACATGGAGATAGTAACTTAATAAATGAACCAATATTTACTAAACTAGCAGAAAAATATGGAAAAAGTAATGTTCAAATTATATTAAGATGGCATATTCAAGAAAATAATATTGTTATACCTGGTGCAAGACTAGAAGAACATATAAAAGATAATATTGATATTTTTGATTTTGAGCTAACAGAAGATGAAATGAAACAAATAGCAGCTATCAATAAAAACAAAAGATATTATGAAGGAACACCAGAATTAGTTGCAAGTTATGCTCAAATAAAACCAGATCTTAATGGGCAAAAATAATTAGATTATAAGGAGAAACATGAAAATGAATAAATTAGTAGTTTACTTTTCATATACAAACCACACAAGAGAAATAGCAAATAGAATTAAGGAAAAATTGAATTGTGATATTTTAGAAATTAAAACAGTTATCCCATATTCAGAAAATTATCAATCTGTTGTAGATGATGAACAAAATAGTGAAGCAAGTAATCATTTACCAGAAATTCAAGATATTGGTATTGATTTAAGCAAGTATGATGAAATAATATTGGGTACTCCTGTGTGGTGGTATAGACCAGTTCCAGCCATAAGAACATTTTTAACTCAAAATGACTTATCAGGAAAAATAATAAAACCTTTTGCAACAAATGCAGGTTGGATTGGAAGAACTTTTATAGAAATTAAGAAATTATGTCCTAATTCAAAAGTAGAAGATGGATTAAATATTTTGTATGATGCAGGAGATTATAGAACAAGAAAATTGATTACTTCATTAGATGAAATTGATAATTGGATCCATACATTATAAAAATAGTGCTAATTGTAGAACAAGCAATTAGCACAAACATCCCCTTTTATTTTCAAAGGAGCTACTTTAAAATGTAGCTCCCAGAAAGTTTAATTATAGAGATATACCTAAAAAGGTTTATATCCCAAAACACAAATCTTTTTAGGTATGTTTCTATAATTTTATATAGAAACATATATGAATATGTATAAAGGACAATATTAGAGCAGTACCTTTATACTATATTTATACTTAAGGGAGCTACTTGAAGGAGAGTAGTTCCTATTTTTAATAATCTAAACAGCAATATCTTTGTTTTTCTAAATAACGAATACATAAGTCAATTAAATACTTTACACTAACTTTTCTTCCATCATAATAATCTCCAAAAATACTATAAATTTTACTATTATCAATAAAATCTAAAATATTATTTAGAGATTTATCCATTGCAGATCGAACAATTTTCTCATTTTCAATATTATTTTTTTCAGCAACTTTTTTCACAAGAGTATTCATATCTTGTAGTAATTTATTATCATTATATGCAAATAAAATAGCATCTTTTAAATAAATCGTTCCCTTAAAATATGAGGCAAAACCTAATTTCCATAAAATATCATCAATACTTTTTTCTATTTCGATTTCATTTTTGACAGAATTAGTAATTAAGTCAATAGCATCTAATACTGAAAATTTAGAATGTTCCTTTTTAAAGAAAAAGAAATGTGTTTGTTTTTCTTGACTAATGATATTAGTTACTGTTTTAGAATCGATTACCAAAATAATGACATTAGCCTTATCTTTTCGATTCATTATGTACTTCAGTATGTTATTACAAAAAATAACAGAAGTAGCAGAATCCAATATTATTAGATTTTCTTGTAATCCGATTTGACAAATAAAACTTTCTAATTTGTCAGTAGGTACATTTACTATTTCAATTTTTCCTTTGTATTGAAGGGTTATATTAGATAAGCTGTTAAATAAAATATCATTATTATTGGCAATTATTACTTTAACCATAATAATTCCTCCTATAATGAATTTGTTATTATATTACCATAATTTGTAAGTTACTACAATACAAAAAAACAACCTAAAAGTGTGGTGTGTACCAATTACAAAATTCGACAAAATAAGGAGATTTTTGCTGATTTTTTCCGATTAAAGCTGATTTTATGACAACTAGCATAAAGCATTGTATGATTTTTCTAGGACAAAGTCTATAAGATTAAAGAAAGATATTAATTCACAGCAGAAAACAATAGAAAAGAAAACGAAAGAATTTGTGAATAATATGTTGCTATAATTTTATAGACTTT
>CAPBNZ010000030.1:9193-9902 GCA_948585895.1 uncultured Clostridia bacterium
ATAAATAGATGGTAATTTTATATTAATAACTTTCTTTGATTTTTAGAATTTTGTCCAATTTGAAAAGATTGGAGAAATCAGAAATGGAAAGGAAAGATTATTTAAAAGAAGAATTATCAAAAGAAGAGAAATCTATTTTAAAAGTTATAATAAAGAATACAAGAATAGATTATTTTAGAAAAAATAAGCATATCTTAGAAGAAAAAGAATTAAAAGAAGAACTATTATATTCAAATGATAAAATGGAAAAAGATTTAGAAAATAAGTTAGACAAAGAATTTCAAGCTGATAAGTTTGAAAATATTTTTAGTGATAAAAGTTTGTCTAAATTTGCAAAAGCACTGACTTATAATGAAAAGTTAGTGCTTTCTCTGTACTATGTAGAAAATAAGAGTGATGAACAAATAGGAAAAATTTTATTTATGACAAGATCAGCAGTAAATAAAAAAAGACATAGAGCAATAGAAAAAATTAAAAATGAATGTAAGAAAAGAGGGATGTTGAATGTTTAACAGTTATGATTTAAAAGATGAAGAAGTTTTACATATTATCGAGAAGTATGAAAACTTAATTAATAAGTACAGTAGATTATATACTAACGGACCAATAGATGAAGATTTAAGACAAGAAATAATTTTAAAAATATATGTAACATTAACACAAAATAGAGAAAATTGAAAAATTTTAAAGAAATTTTATAAATTTGTCC
>CAPBNZ010000030.1:9927-20877 GCA_948585895.1 uncultured Clostridia bacterium
TTTTTCAATCCGTTCTTAATAAATGAAAGGAGTGTGAGAAAATGATTTATAACGAATTAAGATGCTATTTTAAAGAAAAAAAGAGAAAATGGCAAGTTAGAAAAAGAGTTATAGGATTTAAGAAAAAAATTCAAAAATTAGAAAAACACAAAAACAAAATGAGAAGAAAAAGCTCATTAGGTTTGCCAATTCCTTAAACTGTTAGCAAAAAGTTAAGTAGGAAATGAAAAACAATAAAGAAACAATAATACAAATGTATTTTATAGATAAAGCAAAACCAGTAGAAATTGCAAAACAATTAAATATTTCAAAAAGTGCAGTAACACAAGTTTTGCAAAAAGATGAAAGATATCAAACAGAAAAAGCATATAGAAAAGAACAGAATAAATTGAAACACAAAGAAAATACGATAAAAATAATAAAAAATCAAAGAGAAATTAAGAAATTTAAGAATAATGTAGATGATTTAATTTTGAAAAAAATGCACGAACAGGCAAGCCAAGAACTTTCAAAAGGTAAAAGAATGAACAATATGGCATATAGAAATTGGAATAAAAGTGCATTTGATTACAATGAAAAAAGAAAGCGATATGAATTTAAAGAGGAATTAGGTAGAAGTTACGATGTACCTAAATATATAAAAGTGGAGGTGTAAAATGGGAGTTTTATACAATTTTAAAGAAGTAAAAGCATTTGCTCTAATAGGATTACACAATTTATTAAGCTCAGCTAATAGAGATAATATAAACCTAAAAACTTTTGAAATGTTTTTAGATCCATTAGAAAAAGTGCATAAAAAAGAAGATGTTGTTGAATATTCAGAAAAATTAAAAAGTAGAGAGGAAAAATAAACTACTATGGAATTTATAGATAATGAACATAAAAAATTCTTTTTAAATAAATGCCAAGAAGCAAAAGAGCAAGGAAAAACAGATGTATATTATAAATCATTGATATATATATTAAGTATATGTGAAACAACAAGAGAACATTTTAACGAAATATTTAATTTGAATAATGGAGAAGTTAATCTAAATTCAATTCAAAAAGGATGGCAAACATCAACATCCTTAAAAGTAACAAGAATGGCATTAAATTTATGGAATCACAGTATTGTATATGATTGTGAAACAGATATTGAAAATGAACAAGTATCAAGTCATTATGCACCAAGTGAAATATTTTGTTGTTCCTATGCACCATATTTTTGGGAGGGGATAAAAATACGATATCCAGAATATACAAATTATGAAAAGAACAATAAAACACCACGAGCAGCTGTATATATGAGAGTAGGAAATATAGAACAATTAGACTATCATATAGAAGAAAAGATAAACAATAAGGTAGAAAATAGAATAGTTGGTTTATATATTAGAGTTGGTACTGATAATGATGCAGGAATGAGATATAGTATAGACCAGCAAAGAAAAATGTTAGATGATTATTGCAAGAAAAAACATATTGAAAATAGAATAGAATACATTGACATAGGGAAAAGTGCATTGGCAAAGGATAGAAAAGCATTACAAAAAATGATAGAAGATATAAAGAATAAGAAAATCAATACAATAATAGTAAATGATTTTGCAAGACTGTTCAGAAATTTTATAGAAGCAAAAGATTTTTTAAAAGAAGATTTTATGGAAAATATAGAAATAATTTGCTTAGATAATTCAATAGAGGAATTTAGAGATATAGATAGTAAATTTGAAGATATTGTTAGAAAATCCATAAATAAGGTCAAAGAAGAAATGGAAGAAGAAATTGAATAAAAAAAGAATTTTTTATATAGATCTACATATTCTTTAATATGGAGGCAATATTATGGATAAAGCAAACATAGAAGAAAAAGAAATATGTGAAGTAAATAATAAAAAATATACAGTAATAACAAGAACATCAAAGGAAAGTTTAAACAAAGAAAAATTAGTAAAATTAATATGTAATTATGCCATGAATGAACTGAAACAAGAAGATTTGTAAAAGAGCATAAAAAGGTGGACAATGTTACTTTGATAACGTATAATATCGATAGTAACATTGTTCTTTAGTTTAGGCTACGAATGGAGGCGTAGTAATTGTGAAGAACAATAAATTTAAAATAGCAGGATATTTAAGATTATCTGTTGAAGATGGAGATAAAGAAGTAAGTGATAGTATTGTTAGTCAAAAAAGTATAATAGAAGAAAAAATAAGGAGTTTAGGAGATAATTTTGAACTATATGACTTTTATATTGATGATGGTTATACAGGATTAAATACAGATAGACCTAATTTTCAAAGAATGTTAGATGACATTGAACGAAAGAAAGTAAATTGTGTTATAACAAAGGACTTATCAAGATTAAGTAGAAATAACTTTGAGGCAAACTATTTTATTGAAATGTACTTTTTGGAAAAAGAAATAAGATATATTTCGATATTAGATAATGTAGATACTTATTTGAAGAACTCCAACAACGATATAATTCAATTTAAAACACTAATTAATGATTGGTATAGTAAAGATATATCAAGAAAAGTAAAAAGTGGTGTATGGGCAAGAAAAGAGCAAGGATTATATGTAGCTGCAAAAGCACCTTATGGCTATATGAAAGATGAACAAAACAAAAACCAGTTAATAGTAAACCCAGAAGAAGCACCTATTGTAAAGAAAATCTTTCAAATGTATAGCAATGGAAGTACAATGGGACAAATTGCAGAAAAACTAAAAAAAGACAAAGTATATTGCCCAAGTTATAATGCTTTTGAAAAAAATAAGAATGGAGATTATGGCTGGACCTATTCCACTATATCTAAAATACTAAAAAACAAAATGTATTTAGGACATACCGAATATGGAAAAGGAATCAATTTAAGCTATAAATCAAAGAAAGTAAAACAGATTCCAAGAGATGAATGGCGAATTGTAAAAAATACACACAAAGCTATTATATCGAAAGACTTATTTGAATTAGTGCAAAAAAGAATAAAATTAAATCAAAAGGCTAAAACACATATACATACATGGATTTTAAATGGAATTGTTTATTGCCACGAGTGTGGAGAGCCAATGCAATTAAAAGTAAAATATAGAAAAGATGGCAAAACAATATCATTTATGAGATTATATTGTTCAAGTAGTTTGCACAAAAAAGGTTACTGTGTACGTAAATATAAAGGCATAGAATTGCAATCAGTAACACAAATAGTAGTAACAAACCTAAACAAAAAAGTAAAAAACATAATAAATTGCGAAGATGTGGCAAAATTACTAGAACAGAATTATAACAATAGAGATACAACTACTATACAAAGAGAGTTATCAGCTAAACAAAAACAATTAGAAAAAGCAAATAAAACAATATCATCACTATATTTAGACTATAAAAATGGTATTATCCAGGAATACGATTTTAAAACAATATATAACCAAGAAATAGAAAAAAGAGATGCGTTAAAAGAAAATATTGAAAAATTAGATAAAAAGATAAATAATGAAAAAGTTATTTCCGATTTAGAATTTAAAAGAGTAGTTAAGAAAGTTATAGACGTAAAAAAATGGACTAAGGAAAAATTATCAGATGTAATTGAAAGTGTTGAAATAGACAATGATGACAATATCTATATAAATTATAAATATGACATTTTGGAGATGGCATAATGAAAGAATATAAAGCAGCTATCTATTTAAGGCTTTCAAAAGAAGATAGGGAAAAGAACAACAGTATTGATATGCAAAGGGAAATAACTAGAAAATATGCAAAAGAACATAAATTTAGTATAGTAGATGAATATATTGACAATGGTTATTCTGGAATATTAGATTCAAGACCAGCCTTAAACAGACTAATGACAGATATTATTAGAAACAAAATAAATATGGTAATTGTTAAAGATATGAGCAGACTTACAAGAAATAAGAACCTAACATCTTATTATACAGACATATTTTTCCCAGATAATGATGTCAGATTAATTTCTGTAACAGAATATGTAGATACAGGGGAGAGATACGAAATAGATGATGTAGTGGCATTAAGAGGAATTGTAAATCAAAGTTATGTAGAAGATGTTTCAAGAAAAATAAAATCTGTTAAAAGAAATTTTAAAGAACAGGGAAAATTTATTGAGGGTAGTGTTGTTTATGGCTATAAAAAAGATAAATTAGACAAATATAAGCTAATTATAGATGATGAAGTTAAACCTATCATACAAGAAATATTTAGTTTATATATGAGTGGAATTGGCCCAACAAAAATAGCTGAAAAGTTAAATGAAAAAGAAATATTAACTCCATCGCAATATCTAAATTTAAAAGTAACAGGGAAGTATTGGACCAAAAATATTGTAAATAGAATTTTAAATGATCCAACCTATACAGGAAGACTTGTTTTAAATAAATATGAAAATGATATAAGATTGAAAAAAAGAATTGTTACACCTAAAAGCAAATACAAATACAAAGAAAATACACATGAGGCAATTATAAGCATAAAAGATTATGAAGAAGTACAACGAATGAAAGGCAATAGAACAAAAGCAGATAATAAAACATATCTATATTTGCTAAAAGGCTTAGTATTTTGTCAGAACTGTGGAAGAAGTATGACTTATAAAAATAGCAAACCAATTCGTATAGATGCAAGTGGAAATATAACTGGAAAGAAAAATGATTTAGGATATTTTATTTGTAATGAACATTATAGACACAAAGAAATTTGCAACCAAACTAACAAGATTATGGAAAATGACCTTAATAAAATTGTATTAGACAAAATAAGTAATAGATTAAAAAAATTGCAAATAAACAAATATGCAAAAGAAGTAGCAATTTATAGACAAAAACAAGATCCAAGTATAAATGAATATAAAAAACTGCAGAATGAAATAACAAAACAGGAAAATAATTTTAAAATTTTATATTCTAAAAAGGTTGAAGGCATCATAACAGAAGAAAGTTTTATAGAGCAATATAACCAATATAAAGAAACTGTGAAAAATTTGAAAGAAAGGCAAGATAGGTTAGAAACAGATAATAAAAAATATAATAACCAAAACGAGCTTGACAAGCTAATTATAGAGTTTATTGATTGTAAAAAATTTGATAACACAATCGTAAAAAAATTGGTAGAAAAAATTGAAATTGGAAAAAACAATCAAGTTAAAATTACATTAAAGGTGTAGGAGTACACCTAAAATTTTAAAGTAAAAAAGGTTGCATTTAGATACCTTGTTCAGAACAAAAAGCTAGAGCAACATATGAAAAATTAATTGACCTTTGTCGTGATAATCCAGATGTATTAGATCCTCTAAGATATTTAAGACAAAGAGAAGTTGTTCATTTTCAAAGATTTGGGGAAGCACTTCGAGGTGTCCAAGATAAGTTAGCAGAGAAAAAGTTTTATATGAATGATATGAAGCCATATGATAATGATTGTAGTTGTAAATAATAAAAGTAGGAGAATTTAGATCTCCTATTTTTATTATTATGTCAATAACTTTAGATTGTTCTGTTCACTGAGGGACAGAATCAGAATTTAATTTTTTATTTTTAACATTAGATTTTGTGTACCCTTTATAGTCGGAAAAAATGTTCGTTTATCAAGTTTCGAGGAGATTTTATCCTATAAAATACACAAAAATATATTGCAATTTTACATAATGTGTGTTATGATGTATGTGTAACTAAAATATGTAGCATGCCCCGTTCCTAAGAAAGGAGAACAACAATATGATGAAAACAGTATATATGAAACATCCCGAACACAGTGTATGCATTCAAGAATTGCATAAGTTAGTTATTATGGAGGACAAAAATTTTGACCCGAGAAAGCTAACAGAAGAAATAGATGCATTGTATGACAGCGTAAAAATTGTCGGAATCGAAGAGACGATAGCCTGGTTAAAAGACGAAAAAGGAAGAGAGGTATGCATTTCTGGACCAACATTGCCAGAACGCATGAGAGCTTTAGCCGTTGAAGTCATTATACAAAGGTGGAGGCAAAACGACAGTGATTGCAGTGTTCAAAGATTAGCAGAACATTTTGGACTGTACAAACCCATAAAACTTATCTTGGGAGATACCAAGATATTCGAAGATATTGGCAGTGTAAATCTGCCGATAATTAGCTTAAAAGACACCTATAAAAGGTTTCTTGAAAAAGCGTAAACTAATTAAAAACGGGGCCAAAAGACACCAGTAGCAAATGCTGGTGTCTTTTGTTTATATTTCAATACAATTCCCATCACAAACATGAATTAAACGATTCATAATAGCAATACCTAATCCATCTTTTTTAACCCCCTCAATTAAAATCACATCAGGAGAAAAAGAAGAAACCATATGCAAAGAAGAAAAAAGATTCTTAGCATAATCTTCCAAATTACTTTTAGAGGCAATAGGAATCACACTTTTATTACAACTCTTAGTAATATAAAATTCTAAATTTTCCATACAACAAAGAATAGCTGGATTCTTATACTTTTGACTTAAATCAATAATATGATTCATCATTTTTTGATTATCATCACTATATATTAAAATAGACTTTATATCTGACTGATAATGTTTCATATTAGAACTAGGTAAAATAATATTATTCTCATTTTCTAAAATGACTTTTCCAGCAATAGATTCTATTTGTTTAGGAGTAATAAAACCAGGTCTTAGTATATGAGGAATATTATCAATTATTTTTACAATAGTAGATTCCATTCCAATTTTACTTTCTCCACCATCAATTACAAAATCTAAAGTATTAGAAAATTGACTTATAACATCTGTTAGTTTTGTTCCACTTAGTTTACCAGAAATATTAGCACTAGGAGCAGCAATTGGAACATTTGCTGATTCAACCAATTCTTTAACAATGTTGCAATCTGGCATACGAATTCCAACAAAATTAGAATTAGCTGTCACGATATCAGGAATCATTTTTTTTCTTTTTAAAATAATAGTAAAAGGACCAGGGAAAAAAGCTTCCATTAATTTATATTCCAATGGAGAAATATCTTGTGTAATTTCTTCAATCATAGACATGCTACTTACTAATAAATTAATTGGGTTTTTTTTGTTCCTCTTTTTGACATGAAAAAGCCTATTAACAGCATCAGCATCTAGACCATTGGTTCCAATTCCATAAACGGTTTCAGTAGGAAAAAGAACAAGACCTCCATTTTTTATAATAGTTGCAATTTCTTTTAATTCAGATTTATTATAACCATTTTGAACATTTAAATATTTCTTCATTTTAAAACCTTCTTTTTTTGATATCTCTTATTATATAACCTAAAAGTAATTTTTTCAAGAATTCATGAGAATCCATTGACAAAATAAGAATGTAAATACATAATCAATATAAATATAAAAAATGAAGGGGAAAAATATGCACAAAAAAATAAAAGAAAAATTATATGAATTAGCAGACTTAAATTATAAAGAATTTCATAGCAGATTATGCCCTGGAACTAATAACATAATAGGAGTAAGAGTACCAGTCCTAAGAAAATATGCAAAAGAATTAATTAGAGATTACGAAATAACCAAGCTGCTCAAAGAAATAGATAGTCAATATTATGAAGAAATTATGTTACAAGGTATGCTAATAGGGCTAGAGAAAGTAGATTTAAGAATCATACAAAAACAAATTCAAGAATTTGTACCCAAGATAGATAACTGGGCTATTTGTGATGTATTTTGTGCTGGATTAAAAATTACTAAAAAATACAAAAAAGAAATGTGGGATTTCATACAGAAATATTTAAAATCTGATAAAGAATTTGAAATACGATTTGCCATAGTTATGATTTTAGATTTTTATATAGAAGAACCATATTTAAGAAAGATTTTAAAATCTTTAGCTCCATTACAAATCAAGCATATTATGTCCAAATGGCTGTTGCTTGGGCAATATCAATATGTTTAATTAAACATTATAATGAAACAGTGGAATACTTAAAAATTGCTAATTTAGATAGATTTACTTATAATAAAGCACTACAAAAAGCAATTGAATCTTATCGTATAACAGATACACAAAAAGAGATACTTAGAGGGATGAAAAAAGAATCTTAAAAATTTCTAAATTATATTCCATAAAAAAATAATTTATGTTATAGTAAACTATATGAAAAACAATAGAAAAAATGGAAGGAGAAAAAAATGGAACAAGGAAAAAGAATGACTCAAAAATCGAACAGAAAAGTTGCACAAGGAGAAATTAAAAAAAACAAAACAATAATCATAAGAACTTTTTTAATCATAATAGCAATCATTGTATTAATATTGATAGGTCTAATAGTAAATGATTACATTATATTGGATAAGAATAAAAAAACGAATTTAGTTATCAATAATAAAAATGTTACTTCAAATTTAAAAAATGATATTTTAATAGAAAATAATATTATTTATCTTTCAAAACCTGATATTGCTAATTTTTTTGACAAATATATTTATCACGAAAAAGAAAACAATCAAATCATAACAACTTATGATAAAAAAGTAGCTGCTATTGGTTTTGAGAAAAATACTATCACCATAAATGGTTCTAAAAAGGCAATATATGCACATGTTATTCAAAAAGATAATGTAGAATATTTGCCAATTTCAGAAATGAAGGATGTCTATGATATCGAAATTCAAAACATAGAAGATACAAAAGTTGTCACAATGGATTCTTTGGAGAGAGAACAAAAAAGAGCGATTGTTTCCTCTAATTTAGCTGTTAAATCTTCTGGTAATTTAATTGCTAAAACAGTAGATAGAATTAAAAAAGGAGATAGTGTAATTGTAGTATCTTCTGACAAAGGATATACTAGAATCCGAACAGAAAATGGAAAATTAGGATATGTAAAATCAGATAAATTAGAAAATGAATATGTTGTTCGTGAAGAAATGACAGAGGAAAAACAAATACAAGGAAAAATAAATTTAACTTGGGATTATTATTCTACTTATGGCTCAGCACCAGAAAGAAGTGGAACCAGTATAGAAGGAATTAATGTTGTATCACCAGCCTTTTTTTACTTAGATGAAAATGGTAATTTAAAAGAGAATATAGGAAGTAGAGGAGAAGCTTATATTAAGTGGGCTCATGATAATGGATATAAAGTTTGGCCAATGTTTTCTAATGCCGAAGCAGCAAACAAGAGCTTATCAATCACTTCTGAAATTATGAATAGTTATGCAAAAAGGCAAAAGTTAATTGAAGATTTAGTCAATGCTTGTGTTAAATATAAAATAGATGGAATTAATATGGACTTTGAAAATATGAAGCAAGAAGATAAAGATAAATATTCTAGATTTATTATAGAATTAACACCTCGATTAAAGGAAATGGGATTAATAACCTCTGTAGATGTAACTGCACCAGATGGAGGAGAAACTTGGTCTATGTGTTTTGATAGACATACCATTGGAAGGGTAGCAGATTATATTGTATTTATGGCTTATGATGAATATGGTGTTTCTAGTACAAAACCAGGAACAACAGCTGGATATGATTGGGTTAAATTAAGTTTAAATAAATTTTTGCAAACAGAAGATATTGAAGCTGACAAAATTATTTTAGCGATTCCTTTTTATACAAGAGTTTGGACAACAGGTAAAAATGGAAAATCTACTAGTAAGACAATCGATATGAAAAATATAGATAATATCATACCTGATGGGATAGATAAAAACTGGAATGACCAATTAAAACAAAATTATGTTGAATATGAAGATGGAGAAAATAGAAAACAAATTTGGATAGAAGATATAGAATCTTTAAGAGCTAAAATTTCATTGATTAAAGAAAACAAATTAGCAGGAGTTGGGTCATGGCAAAAAGGGATGGAAACAAATGAAGTATGGAAAATGATAAAAGAGGAATTGGAATTAAAGTAATGTCATTTATGTTTACCAATACATTTAAAATCATTTTTTAGAATTATTTTTAATAAAAAAGATGAAGGAGAAAAAATAGTGAAGAAAAATATTATTATAACAGCAGGACCAACAAATGAAAAAATAGATGCTGTTATGAAAATAACCAATATGGCAACAGGAGCATTAGGGAGTATTATAGTAGAAACATTTTTAGAAGAGAATGAAAAAGACATTGAAACAATTTATTACATTTCAAGTAAGTTATCTTACAAACCAAATAAAAAGAACCAAAAAGTAAAATTGATAACAATTGAATCAACACAAGATTTAATACAAGTAATAGAAGAGCTTCTTACCACTAAAAAAATTGATATGGTAATTCATTCAGCAGCAGTAGGTGATTATGCTGGCAAGTATGTAATACGAGCAGAAGAATTAATAGAAGAAATATGGGATAAAATCCAAGAAGAACCAAACAAAGAACAGATTACAAAGGAAATGCTTATGGAAATATTTGAAAATCCAAAAAATATTTGTAACAATAATACAAAAATATCTTCTTATGAACCACATTTAATGACAATGTTTGAACTTACTCCTAAAGTTATTGGCAATATAAAGAAAATAAAACCAGAGGTAACATTAGTTGGTTTCAAATTGCTAGAAGATGTTAGTAAAGAAGAACTTTTTGAAGTGGCTGATAAACTAAGGAGAAAAAATCAAGCCGATTATATTATTGCAAACGATTTAGCAAAGATTGGAAAAGGAAAGCATTGGGCTATGATTTTAAATGAAAAAGGTAAAATAGCTGAATGTAATACAAAAAAAGAAATTGCAAAAAGTTTAGCAAACCTTCTTTTTAATAATAAAGCAATATAACCTTAAAAACTGCTTGACATTGCGAAAAATGACAGTTATAATACTGTAAAAGGACATTTGGAGGTATTGAAAGACATATGCAAAATGAAAATGTATTTTATACAACAAATCAATATAATAATTTGACAGATGAAAATATAGTATTTCTAATAAAACAAGGAGATGAAAAAGCTAGAGAAGAATTTATAAATGGAAATTTAAGATTAGTCCTTAGT
>CAPBNZ010000031.1 GCA_948585895.1 uncultured Clostridia bacterium
AATAATTTTTTAAGTCACTTTTATAACACAGATTTTGATATGGAAAATCATTTAAGTTGGGAAAAAAAATATGCTAATCCTATCGAATTAGCAGAAATTATTGGAACTTTTATTGATAACTGTGAAGATTATGCTTTAACTATGTGGATTTGTTTAGATAAAAACATTTTTGTTCACATTACGCAAGAAAACGCAGATGATGTTATTCGATATCTATATGAACGTTTCCCTTACTAGTTTGCCAAGAAGAACAACAAAACCTTTTAGTATTATTTTTCTAAGATAAGAGTGACTGGTCCATCATTTAAAAGGCTTACCTTCATATCAGCACCAAAGACACCTTTTTCAACATGAATATCATTTTTTTCGCATTCTTGGCAAAAATATTGGTATAGTTTATTTGCGTGTTCTGCTTTCGCTGCATCTATAAAAGAAGGTCTATTTCCATCGTTACAATTTGCATAAAGCGTAAATTGAGAAATAATTAATAATTCTCCATTTACATCTTTTAAGGCTAAATTCATCTTATTATTTTCATCGGCAAATACTCGTAATTTACAAAGTTTTTTTACTAAGTAATCTGCGTGTTCTTTGGTATCATTATGTGTAATTCCCAATAATACCAAAAAACCTTTTTTAATTTCTCCAACTACCTTTTCATCTACCTCTACTTGTGCATTTTTTACTCTTTGTACTACAATTTTCATTTTCTACTCCTTGCACCTACTCTTTTTTGTCTTCTTCTAATTTTACATTGGATTCTATTTCTACTGTTTTTTCTAAATTAGATTTTTCCTCTTGTCTCTCCTCTATCTCATTATCTTGATTTCTTTTTTCTCCTTCTAAATCTTCCATAATTATTTGCTTTTCTATCTCATTATCTTCTTCTACTGTTGTATTTTCTAATTCCTCTAGTATTTCTACGTCTTTTGCTGGGTCATATGTCTGTTCTTCTCCACAATTTGGACAAAACTTATCTTCTTTTTCAATTTCTTTATAACAATTTTTGCATTGCTTCTTATCTTTTAATGCTAAGCATTCTTTTAATAGGCTATCTATTTCATCACTTAATACATCTATTTTTGTACATTGTTCCTCTAAGTCCTTCTTTATGCAAATATCTTCTTCTCTTATATGCTTTTCATATACTTTTTTCCCTATTTCTTCATAGATATCATTAATTTGTGTCTTTAGTTCTCCTATTTTAAATTTAAGCTTCGTTTCCTTTGCTATTTTACTAGTTTTATCAGCTGTAACTTTTGCAGCTTGGGTTGCTTTTTTTCCTAACTTATCAAAAAAATCCATTTTTATCTCTCCTCTTTACAACAATTTTTGGAATATTTTGAGATACTCAAAACTATCTTACTCATTTGGTCTCATCGTTCGAAACATTGTCTTCGTTCCCTTGTTATTATTCCAATGCTGAAATCCTTAAAGTTGCAAGGCTATACTATAGTCTTTTAAAACACTATTATAAGCGACCAAACAAGCAATAATGAATGCGATTGGAGCAACCTACCAATTCTTCTTTAGTATTAGAGGTTGCGACACACAAGGTGTAAAAAATACTATAGTACAACCTTGCAACTTTAAGATTTCAGTATTGAAGTAACTAACAAGCATTGTTTCCTTGTCTTTTTTATTATTTGATTTTTACGTTGCAATTATTCACTTTTTTTATCTCTTGTCATTAATTTTTTGACAGCTTCTTGTGGATTTAGTTTTTTATAAATAACTTGATACACTACATCTACAATTGGCATTTCAATCTTATGTATCTTGCATAATTCGTAAGCAACTTCAATATTGTCTATACTTTCAATCACCATTCCTACTTCCTTTTGTGTTTCTTCTAGTGTTTTTCCTTGACCTATTAATTTTCCAGCTTTTCTGTTTCTACTATGTTCACTAAGACAAGTTACAATTAAATCTCCTAACCCACTTAAGCCATAGAAAGTATCTTTTTCTCCTCCTAATTCTACTCCTAACCTTGTTAATTCTGTAAGCCCTCTTGTAATTAAAGCAGCAAAAGTATTATCACCTAAACCTATTCCTGCTGCTACTCCTGCACAAAATGCAATTATATTTTTTAAGGCTCCTCCTAATTCTACTCCTTTTACATCTTTTGAAGTATAAATTCTCATTTCATTGCACATAAAGGTGTCTTGTATTCTCTTTAAAACATCCTCATGTTTAGAAGCTACTACTAAAACAGTTGGAATCGCAACCGATACTTCTTCTGCATGGCTTGGACCTGATAATACCCCCACTTTTGCTGTAGGCATCTCTTCTAAAATAACTTCATCTAAGGTTTTTAAACTTTCTTTCTCAAATCCTTTTGAACAAATGATAACTGGTTTATTTCCTACATATTGTTTATATTGTTTAAAAGTTTCTCTTGTAAATTTTGAAGGTGTTACATGTAATATAAATTCCGCTTCTTCTATTACTTCCTTAAAGTTATTCGAACATATTATATTTTCATGAACTACTAATTCTGGTAAAAATTTGCATTTTCTTTCTTCATTCATTAATCTTTTTTCTTCTTGATCAAAAGACCAAATCTTAATTTCATTTCCACATCTTGCTAAATGGGTAGCCAATGCTACGCCCCAACTTCCACTTCCAACAATTGCTATTTTACTCATTTTACTTTCCTTTCTTTGTTGGTATTTGTCTTATACCTTTTTAATATATGCTACTTTTTTATTTCTTAAAACTTATCTTATTTTCTGTTCCATTCAATAATCTTGTTATATTACTTCTATGATTATATAAAACAATGATTGCTAAAATTATACTATATATTAAATAAGTGCTTCCTTTTTTATCCTGTGTTAATACCGTATAACTATCATTAATAAATAAAGTTAATACTGGAAACAATATCGCAGCTGAACAAGATCCTAATGATACCAT
This sequence comes from uncultured Clostridia bacterium, assembly GCA_948585895.1. Classification (GTDB taxonomy): domain Bacteria; phylum Bacillota; class Clostridia; order TANB77; family CAG-508; genus CAG-269. Next base: position 2,920 of record CAPBNZ010000031.1, read on the forward strand.
TCTTGTTAATACCATTAATACCAAAGCAAATACAAGACAAATTAATCCTATTTTCCAATTACTCATTAATAAAACTCCTAAAGATGTAGCTACTCCTTTTCCTCCTTTAAAACCAAAAAAGATTGGAAAGGTATGACCTAATACAACTGCAATTCCTGCAATTTGAAGAAGCAATTCTTTATTTGCTCCTTCTATTATATTTCCCATAATAATAGCAATAATAATAGCAACTACCCCTTTTAAAATATCACATACTAAAGTTAATCCTGCTGCCTTTTTTCCTACTGTACGTAATACATTTGTACTTCCAGCATTTCCACTTCCTTTTTCTCTTACATCAAATCCTGCTATCTTTTTGCTAATCATAACAGAAAAATTTACACTTCCTATGCAATAAGCAATAATGGCAATCATACATTCTATCATTTCTTATCTCCTCCTTTTGTCTCCATTTAAACCCGGAACCAATGGGGATAATGGAGACTAAATATCTTTCTCATTTTTTTCTCTTACAAGGATTCTAACTGGTGTTCCCTCCAGTCCAAATTCTTTTCTAATTTGATTTACTAAGTATCTTTCATAAGAGAAATGAAATAATTCTTTATTATTGACAAATATAATAAATGTGGGTGGTTTTGTTGATGCTTGTGTTCCATAATATATTTTTAGCCTTTTTCCTTTATCTGTTGGTGGCTGAACAATAGCTATTGCCTCGTTGATTACTTGATTTAAAATAGAAGTCGATACTCTCATTGCATTTTGCTCTGCCACATAATGGATTAAATCAAATAATTTGTTTATCCTTTGTCCTGTTTTAGCTGATACAAATAACATTGGTGCATATGATAAATATTTTAATTTATCATATACTTCCTTTTTATATTTTTCCAATGTTCCTGTTTCTTTTTCAATAACATCCCATTTGTTTACTACAATAATAACAGCTTTCCCAGCTTCATGTGCTTCTCCTGCTATCTTAGCATCTTGGTCGGTAACCCCTTCTGTGGCATCTATCATCATTAAGCAGACATCTGCTCTTTCAATAGCTAATAATGTTCTCATAATGCTAAACTTCTCAATCGACTCTTTTACTTTACTTTTTCTTCGAATTCCTGCTGTATCAATCAATACATATTTTCCATTTTCATTTTCAAATTCAGTATCAATTGCATCACGTGTTGTTCCTGCTATATCACTTACAATTGCCCTATTTTCTCCTAAAATTTTATTAATTAAAGAAGATTTTCCCACATTTGGTTTCCCAATAACAGCTACTTTAATACTCTTATCTTCTTCTTCCTTTTCTATTTTTGGAGGAAACTTCTCATAGATTTCATCCAATACATCCCCTACGCCAATAGCATTCGTAGCTGAAATTGGATGTGGCTCTCCAATTCCTAAGTTATAAAATTCATAAGCTTCCTGCTTATCTTTATCAAAATTATCTGCTTTATTACAAACTAATACAATTGGCTTCCTTGATTTTTTAAGCATTAAAGCTATTTCTTTATCAGCAGCTGTTACACCTTGCCTAATATCAGTTAAAAATAGAATCACATCTGCCATCGTTATCGCCAGATTGGCTTGTTCTCTCATTTGAGACAAAATAATGTCTTCCGAATCAGGCTCAATACCTCCAGTATCAATTAATGTAAAATCTCTTCCTCTCCAATTGGTTTCTGCATATATTCTATCTCTTGTAACACCTGGTGTATCTTGTACAATTGATATTCTACTTCCTGCTAAATAATTGAAAAAAGTCGACTTTCCTACATTTGGTTTTCCGTATAATTGCTACAATTGGTTTCATTTGGTTACTTTTGGGACAGGCACAAACTATCCACTTATGGATACTTTTGGGACAGATTACCAATTCCCATTCTCCTTTCTTTTTTCGATATGTATAGTATATCATATTGTCTTAAAAAAAAGCAACATTTAGAGCTATGAAAATCACTGCCATCATGAATTAATCCATGTTTTTTCTTACAGCTAGTTATATTCCTTTTCTCTTGTCTCCCCCTATGTGTATCATAAAAACTGTTGTCTAGATTCTTATCTTATAACAACAGTTTTTACTTTTCCTATTTTATTCTTTTATATTTTAGCAATTCCGCCAATAATTTTGCTCTCTTCTGCTGATGCTAACCACTTAGCACCTCCTGAAACAACTACCATATCGCCTTTTTCTAAAATTCCCTTTTGTTTTAATTTATCAATTCCTTCTTCTATAATATCATCAATAATTTCTTTCTTTTCTACATAGATTGGTGTTACATTCCATGCAATGGCTAATTGATTGTATGTTCTTCTATTGTCTGTAATTGCTAAAATTGGACATCCTACTCCCATTCCTGCAAATCTTCTTGCAGAATCTCCTGTATTTGTATAACATACAATAGCATCTGCATCTAAGTTCATTGCCATAACGGCTGTTGAATAAGCAATTTTACTTTCAAGGCTGTTCATTTGTATATTTTCATTTTCTCTAAATTTTTTCCAGTAATCAATGTCTTTTTCTACTCTATTTGCTATTTTTACCATAGTTTGAACACACTCAACTGGGTATTTTCCCATAGCACATTCTCCTGATAACATAACAGCACTGGTTCTGTCATAAATAGCATTGGCAACGTCACTAGCCTCTGCTCTTGTTGGTAATGGATTATATGTCATAGTTTCTAGCATTTGTGTTGCTGTAATAGCTGGTTTATTAGCTTTATTTGATAATTTGATAAATCTTTTTTGCATAACTGGTGGTTCTGTAAAATCTGTTTCTGTAGCCATATCCCCACGAGCAATCATTTGAACATCAGCATTATCAACAATTTCTTCCATATGTTCTAAACCTTCTACGTTTTCTACCTTTGTGATAATTTTGATGTCTTTTCCTCCATTTTCATCTAATACTTTTCTTACTTGGTCAATGTCATCTTTATTTCTTGCAAAAGACATAGCAACATAATCATAATCATGCTCGCAAGCTGTTATTAAATCATCAATGTCTTTTTGTTTCAAAGCTGGTAGACGTACTGCTGTTCCTGGTAAATTAATTGTCTTTCTGCTTCCTAAACCATTTCCATGTACAACAGTACATACGATATCTTTATCTACAATTTCGTCTATTACTAATTCAATTGCACCATCATCAATTAATACTTTGCTTCCTGGTTTTACATCTTTGTATAATTCTTTATAAGATACAGAAACTTTATCTTTATCTCCTACAATGTCTTCGTTTACTAGTGTGAATTTTTGTCCATCTTCTAATTTTATTTTTTCATTTTTTCCTGTTACTAACATTCCTGTTCTAATTTCTGGACCTTGCATATCTAATAATAATGCAACTGGTATGTCTAGCTCTTTTCTCAACTTAATGATTTCTTCTGTTTTTTCAGATTGTTCATCCCAACTTCCATGTGAATAGTTAATTCTTGTAACATTTAATCCTGCTTCAAATAGCTCTTTTAATTTGTATTCACTAGCAGGTCCAATTGTTCCAACAATTTTTGTTTTTCTTAAAACTTTGTTCATTTTACTTTCATTCCTTTCTTAAGGTAACTTCGTTTGTTTATGTTATTTTCAAACAAAATCCCTTTCTAATTAAAACCATTTTTTATTATAACATATATGTTTTCCAAAATTCAACATTTTTCTTGATTTTTTATGATTTTAGGGACGGAGGAAAAAATCATTGTAATTCAATTATGGCATGTAATATTTTTTCTTCTTCATTTTGGATTACCACAATATGTTTATCATCTTCATAAGAATATTTACAAATAACGGTATCCCCTAGTTTTATTTCTTTTTTATACATAATTCTTATTTCATCAAATATGTTTTGGTTATATATCTCTTCTGGTAAAGCTTCATATGCTAAATCTAAATAATATAAATTATGCATATGTCCAATTATATCTATATCTTTCCTTTTAGTTTGATATATTATACTATTTTTATAATTTTTAGGTAACTTTATTTTTTCAATTTCTTTTTCTTCAAATACAAACTTCTCTGGTTCTGATTCATATTTGTTAGCTACCTCCGGTTCTATTTTGGCAATTCTTTTAGTCTTATTATTAATTAGTAACCATCTAGAAGAAGCTACTACACAAAGATTATTATTTTCATCATAAATTTCAAAGTCACGATACGCATAACATTTTATGATATTTCTTGACCATGTGTGTATATGTAAAACTTGTCCATACTGTGGTCTTTTTATTACTTTTACTTTCCAATCTAATAATAACCATGTTAAATGTGTTGTATCAGAAGTATTTACGCCATATCCTACGCTATCTGAATGATAAGCTGCTATATCTTCTAAATATTCTAATATTGCTTTATTATTTACTTGATTTTCTTTACCTACATCTTTTAATCCTATTTTAAATTCTTCTTTATAAATCATTTTGTTTCCTCTCTTTGTTCACTAATACATCTGTCTCCATTTAAACCCGGAACCAATGGGGACTAACAATTAATATCCTGGCTTTTTTAATAATTTAAACATATTCTTTTTGTATTCTTCTACTCCTGGTTGATTAAATGGATTAACTCCTAATATCATTCCTGACATAGCACATGCTTTTTCAAAAAAATAGATTAATTCTCCTAAATTTTTTTCATCTAATTGATTGATTTTTATTAGCATATTTGGTACATTTCCTGTTACATGTGCTTTTATTGTTCCTTCCATTGCCTTTTTATTAACGTAGTCTAAACTTTTCCCTGCTAAATAGTTTAAACCATCTAAATTATCATCATCTGGATGGATATTAATATCTGTATTAGGATTTTGTACTGTTATTACTGTTTCAAATAAATTTCTCTTCCCTTCTTGAATCATTTGTCCCATAGAGTGTAAATCTGTTGTAAAATCGACTCCTGCTGGGAATATTCCTTTTTGCTCTTTTCCTTCACTTTCTCCATATAATTGCTTCCACCATTCTATAAAAAAGTGCATTTTGGGTTCATAATTTACTAATATTTCTATCTCTTTTTCTTTTTGATTCAAAATGTTCCTTGCTACTGCATATTGATAGCATTGGTTATATTTTAAATTAGCATCATTATATCTTTCTTGTCCTGTTCTAGCACCTTCCATCAGTTTATCAATGTCAATTCCTGCTGTTGCTATTGGAAGTAATCCAACTGCTGTTAAAACAGAATATCTACCACCTATATTATTAGGTACTACAAATTGTTCATATCCTTCATTATCTGCTAATGTTTTTAAAGCTCCTTTTTCTTTGTCAGTTGTTGCATAAATTCTACTTCTTGCTTCATCAATTCCATATTTATTCTCTAATATTTCTCTAAAAATTCGAAAAGCAACAGCTGGTTCAGTTGTTGTCCCTGATTTTGATATAACATTTACAGAAAAGTCTTTATTTCCAATATATTCAATTAGTTCATTCATATAATTAGGACTTAAATTATTTCCTACATACAGAATTTGTGGATATTTTCTTTGTTTATCCGGAAGCATATTATAAAATGAACTTGTTAGTGCCTCAATAACTGCCCTAGCCCCCAGATAAGACCCACCAATTCCTATTACTACTAAAATATCAGATTCTCTTGCTATTTTTTTAGCTGCTTTTTTTATTCTAGCAAACTCTTCCTTATCATAATTAGTTGGTAATTCTAACCAACCCACAAAATCTTCTTCATCATTAGCTCTTCTATGTAAATCCTTATGAATATTTTCCACTTGTTCTTTATATTCTAAAATACTCTTTTGTGTAATTCCACTGTTGTCTAAATTCAATTTTATTTCTGACATATCTTTTTAAAACCTTCCTTCCTTTTGATTTTTGTTAAAATTATTATATAGAAACATAAAAAAAAATTCAAGTCTTTTTGAAACAAAAGGGACAGTCAAAAATGTTTCACTATATTGATTGAATATTGTCAATTTTCAATTGCCTCTTTCAACATAAAAAGTGAAACATTTTTGACTGTCCCTTTTGTTTCATTTTATTACCTCTTCCATAACTTTTGCTAAATACTTCATGCTAGTTAAACATTGCTCCAATGTATTTCCTGTTGCCCCAACTTCAATAATACTGGCATATTTTCCTGTATGTTGGTTATATCTTGACTTGGTTAGCATAATTGGCTTAAATAATCCTGGATACATCTCTTCTGCTTTTTCTTGTATTTTAATTGCAAATTTTAAGTTTTGATTCCAGTTTGGATGCCATAATCCTCCATTATTAGTTCCTACAACAAACATTATTTGTGCTGCTATATCATTTTCTCCTATTTTTACTATTGGAGCATAATCACTTCGACTTCCTATCGCATCTCTATGTACATCCATTATGATATCAGATGGTGTTGTTTTTAATATGTTTTCTACTGTTGCTAGCGAACGTGTATAAGAACCATTATAAGCTGGATAATCATGATAAGACCCATCATGGATTACATTATAATTATATTTTTTTAACTGGTTTTCTAACTCCGTTCCTACTCTTGTTACTGTATAGTTTAGATCTGTTGTTCGAAATGTTCCAGTTGGATTATAAGGGTGAGCATCACTAGAAGTATAGCTTTCACAACTATGTGTATGAAATAATACAATATTTTTATTTTCTATTGTAATATCTGGTTTTAACATGTCTCCGTGTTAGTTGATAATCTGTTTCGTTTTTTATCTTAACTTTCCCATATTCTGTATTATAACTTTCTTTTATTGGATTATTGGTTATTACTTGTGTTGTAACACCTGTTTGTATTACTTCTTCCTCTTTCTTTTCTTCTACTTTTTCTTTTTTATCTTGATTTTCTTCTGCTGCTTTTTTTGCCTTCTCTTCTATTTTTTCCATCCCTTGTATTGAACTAATTTGCGTTTTTAAAATTCCTTGTAATAAATCTTCTTCCTTATGTATATCCCTTTCTTCTTTTGCTATTTCTTTGTATTCTTCCTTCATGCTAGACATCGTTGGAATTGTTTTTTCTAAACAGCCTATCATACTTTTTTCAGATAACACTTTTGGTATTATCTTTTTCTCTTTTGCAATTTGTGGAAAATATTTGCTTATAAATATTACTACAATACAAATTGTTAGTATCCCCATAAAGTATTTCTTTATATCTTTCATTTTTAGTACAGCAACATTAAACATATTTTTCTCCTTGTCCAAATTCTCCTATATATATGTATATTCTATGGGTTTAACATTTAGACCACAACTTGTAAAATAATAAAAAGTATTTTATAATAAAATATATTAAGTATGAAAGGAGATTTAATTTGAAAATAGGTTTTTATGCTGGTAGTTTTGATCCTTTTACCAATGGGCATTTACATGTATTAAAAAAATCCTTACAATTATTTGATTCTGTTATTATTGGAATAGGAACCAATCCTGAAAAGACAAGAAGATTTAACAAAGAAATTATGAAAGAAGCTATACAAAAGCTAATGATAAAGCAGAATTTTCCAAATGTATCTATTATTACTTATGATGGTCTTTGTGTTGATGCTGCTAAAAAACATAATGCTACCTTTCTAGTGCGAGGAATTCGAAATGGTATGGATTATGAAGAAGAAGAAAATCTATCTGCTATCAATGAAGAAATCTCTAAATTAGACACTATTTATATAAGAGCAGGCAAGCTTGGTACTATTAGTTCTAGTATGGTTATGTCTTTACTTCAAAATGGAAAAGATGTTTCTTCTTATCTTCCTGATGAAATTCTTAAAGTAATTACACAGTTGAATAAACACTAAACAATAAAAGCGACATGATTAAAATTTTTGTCTTTTTAGATTACTTACATGTCGCATTTTTTTCGTCTGTGAAAATTTGATAGTAATTTTCTATAGAATGTATTTGTTGTATAGAAATTCCAATATAACAAAAAAGAGACTCTGGTTATTTCCACAGTCCTTATTTTTCTCCATTAGTTGGTCATACTTTTTTCCAAAACCAATCTAAACTATTATCAATACTTTTCTTACCTTCTGCTTTTGCTTCTATGTCATCTACCCATAAATAAGAGAAGAAACTAATTAAAATAAATATAAAATCAATTGCAATACATCTCGATATGGTTGCTAACATATATCTAAATTCTTCTGATAAAGTAGCAATTTGTGCTACATGCATAACCAAAATAATTAAATAGGCAAATAATACAATGGCAGCTATATAACTCTTTTTAATTTCTTGTGCTAGAAATATTAATAATATAGTAACTGCTAACATTAGTATTAAGGTTAAAGGATTTGATATATCAAAAAGAAACATTTTAACCCCTCCATTTTCTTTTGTTTTCTCTATTTATATGGTATCATTATTTTTTTCTTTTATCCATATTTTTTTTATTACTTTTTTATTACATTTCTATTACAAAGTTAGCATTCAAACATCTCTTTATTAAGCTATGATTTTTCAATTTAAGCTTGTGCAAATACAATTAAATTGTAACTTTACCTTAATTTTTCTTGAATTAGGTTAGCTATTTCTTGTGCTTTTTGGGTAATATACTCTTGGTCTTCTCCTTCTATCATCACTCTTATTAATGGTTCTGTTCCTGATGGTCTAATTAAAACTCTTCCATTTCCAGCAAATTCTTTTTCAAGTTTTTCAATCGCATCCTTAATGTTCTCATCTTTATCATAATCATATTTTTTATCACTACTTACTTTGCTATTGATTAATACTTGTGGATATAATTTTATCTTATCGCTCAATTGAGATGCTGTTACATTACTTTCTAAAATAGATTTTATTAACATTAAAGATGTTAATATTCCATCCCCTGTTGGATTATAGTCTAATAAGATAACATGACCTGATTGCTCTCCTCCTAAGTTAAATCCCTCTTTTAACATTTCTTCTAACACGTAACGGTCTCCAACCTTTGTTTGAATTAATGCTAAATCATTGTCTTTAGCATATTTGTTTAATCCTAAATTACTCATAACAGTAGCTACAATTGTATCTTTTTTTAATTGCCCTTTTTCTCTTAAATTACTAGAAATAATAGCTAATAATTTATCCCCATCTATTTCATTTCCTTTTTCATCGATGGCTAAACATCTATCTCCATCTCCATCATAAGCAATACCTAAACTTAATTGGTTTTCTATTACAAATTTTTTGAGACCTTCCAAATGTGTTGATCCACAATTTTGATTAATGTTGATACCATCTGGCTGATTATTAATTATTTTGTATTTTATGCCTAATGTTTTAAAAACTTTTTCTGCTACTATTGATGTAGCACCATTTGCTGTATCTAAACCAACAATAAAATCATCTGTTAAATTGTTTTCCATTACATCATCAAATTGTTTTCTAAAAAAGTATACATATTCATCTATTAAATCGAAACAATATTCAGAAACTCCAATTTTATCACTTACAGCTGTTAATTCATCTAATTTTCCTGAATCCATAATTTCTTCAATTTCTTCTTCTAATGTGTCTGGAATTTTCATGCCTTTATTGCTAAAATATTTAATTCCATTGAACTCATATGTGTTGTGTGATGCTGAAATCACTACACTCGCATCTGCCTTTAACTTTCTTGTTAAATAAGCTACTGCTGGTGTGGGAATTACGCCTAATAATTTAACATTTGCTCCACAACTTAAAAATCCTGCTACCATAGCACTTTCAATTAACGTTCCTGATATTCTAGTATCTCTTCCAATTAAAATAGTTGGCGTATGGTCTGTATGTTTTGATAACACATAAGCACCTGCTTTTGCCACTTTATATACCAATTCTGGTGTTAATTCGGTATTGGCAATTCTTCTAATTCCATCTGTTCCAAAATATTTTCTCATTCATTCTTCCTTCCTTTCATAAAATTTATCCATTCACTTTCAATCAATCCTAAAATTGTTTAAAGAAACGGGATTACACCTAACCTTATCGTAAATAATTCCGTTTCACTTATTTATCTATATGCACAAAATGTTATAGTTAAAAGTCTTCTAACCATTCTTTTTTAATTTCATCATTATTTTTTCTTTTAATGTTAATTCTATTTTTTTCGGCTCGTCTATATCTATTTGCTTATTTTTTAATACTAACTTTGGATTTATTGTTGTTAGTTCTTTTAACTTAGCTTCTCCTAATATATTTTTTAGTTCCTCTAAAATTTGAGGCATTTTAGGATAAATTGTATTTTGTCTATGTACATCTGTTCCTAAGAAATGAATCATATTGTTTTCAAATAGTTTTTTTACAATCATCTGTGCTTTTTGCCCATAATAGCCAATAATGCTTGCATAATTTGCCTGCATTAACACCCCTTTTTCAATTAAATCATAGATTAGTTCTGGTTCTTCTTGTACAAAAGTGTATCTTTCTGGATGTGCTAATATTGGAACTAATTTATATTGCATCATTTCATAGACTACATCATATAAATTTAGAGGTTCTACATTTAATGGCATTTCAAAAAGTACATAACTGGAATCATTCATGGTAGATGCTTTTCCTTCTTCTAACAATTTTATGATGTTTTCTGAAAAATAAATTTCATTTCCTAAATATAATTGAAGATTTATGTTTTTTTCTTGTAATTTTTCATAAATGGCTTGAATCCAAACCTCACGTTCTGGTACATCTATTTCATAATATCCTTCCATATAATGTGAGGTTGAAATGATGGCTTCAAATCCTGCTTCTTTCGCCTCTTGTATTAAATGAAAGGTTTCTTCTATACTTCTTGCTCCATCATCTATGTTTGGTAATATGTGGGAGTGTATATCAATCATCTGGTTTCGTCTCCTTTTGTTCCTCTTTTTCTAATTTTAGAACCTTACTTACTTATTTAGTTTAAGTTCTTTTTTTCTTTGTCTAAATACTCATTAATTTGTTTTAAAATATCATTGGTTCTGTCTAATGATATCTCTTGTATTTTTTGCTCTTTCCTTATTGCTCTTGGCAACTCTTCTTTTTCTACTATTCTTTTGGTTTCTGTTTTTATTGGTTTTGCTTCTTTTTTATCTGTTGCTGTTGTTGTTCTTGCTGTTCTTTGTTTGTTCATTTGTTCTGCACGACTTCTTCTATTTGCTTCTGTTACTTTATTGGTATTACTTTTTTTCTTTTGTTTTTTCGTTACATTTGAAAAAGTCGGATCTTCTCCATAATAATAATATTTTTCTTCATATTCCTTACCTGATACTGGAATTTTATTTACTACTACACCTGCTAATTTTCCTCCTACGTTTTGTATGTTTTTAATAACTCTTTCTAATGCTTCTTTTTTTGTTATTTTATGTGCAGTAACAACAATAGTAGAATCTACGATTCTAGATAAAATAACACTGTCTGTTACTAATTCACAAGGTGTACCATCTATAATGATAATATCACATATCTCTTTTAATTCATCTAATAAACTTATCATTTGTGATGAAACTAATAATTCAGATGGATTTGGTGGTACGTTACCTGCTGGTATTAAATATAAATTTTGTACATCTGTTTCTTGGATATAGTCTGTAATATCTTCTGCTGTGTTTTCATCCTCATCAAATTCTATTTGTGATAAATAATTGGATAATCCTGGTCTTGGTGATGTGCCAAATATAACATATTGTCTTCCTTTTCTCATATCTGCATCAATTAATACCACTTTTTTTCCAGCTTGTGCAAATGTAACTGCTAAATTAGAGGTTACCCAACTTTTTCCTTCTCCTGGTAAGGTTGAGGTTACTAATAGTGTTTTCATTTTCTTACTGGTATTCATAAATTGTATATTGGTTCTTAAGGTTCTAAAAATTTCAGAAATAGGAGACTTTGGGTCTCTATGTGCGATTACTTCTTTTCTCACTATCTTCTACCTCCTCTTTCACTTTCAAAACTTTCCATCATTGGTATGGTTACTAACACTGGTACATTAAATCCTTTTTCAACGTCTTCTGCTGTTTTTATTGTGGTATCTAACATATTTGCTATTAATACATAACCAACTGCTATAACAAATCCAATAAATGCAAAGATAACGATATCTTTTGTGTGATTGATATTAGATGGTGCTGTTGATACTTCTGCTTCATCTACTACTTGAACATTGTTTATGTTATAGATTTCTTTTACTTTTTCTGTGAATACTTTTGCAATTTCATTGGCTATTTGTGAAGCATAAACTGCATTTTCACTATTTACTATTATTTCAATTAATTCTGTATCTTTTACGGATTTTACTGATACATTACTTCTTAATGTTCCCTCATCGACACGAATTGCTAAGTTAGATATAACTTGTCTTAATATATTTTTACTTTTTACTAATTCACTATAAGTGGATACTAATTTTGAGCTTAATGTTACATCTGTTGCTGTAATAGAGTTTGTATTTGCTGAATTTGTATTTCCTGATGAAGCTAATACTAGTGTTGTTGATGAGCTATACATTGGTTTTGTGAATCCTATTGTATAGATAATTCCAATTACCATACATATTAACACAATTAATAATATTTGAACTCTTTTGTTCCAAAATATGTTGAATAATTCTTTTAAATCTAATTCTTCCATTTTTCCCCCTTATTCTTCCTTTCTTTCGTAAAATTTTCACTTATATAGTATACCTTTTATTTTGTTTTTTTGCAATATTTTTCATAAAAAAAATAAGACTATTTGTCTCATTTTTTAGGACTTAGATAATGTTGTTAAGCGAAACAAATCCATGGAAGAAATCCATTATTTTTTGTGTTACATAAGCCACCATTTGAAAGGTTGCAACACACAAAGTACGAAAAAATAATAATTCTCTCCATGGATTTTTCTGGGTTGACAATATTTTTAAATCCAATTACTTCAATTTTATTTTTTTATAATGGAACAAACTAACCCCCCCTATAGAAAAAGCGACAATAAGCATACTTATCATGATATTAGAATTTCCTGTTTTAGGAATATTTTTACTTACTATTGTAGTATCCGATTTTTTCTGATTATTAACAGTCTTTGTTATTTTCTCCTCCTGATTATTTATTTTTTCCACATCTTTCTTATTCGAATCTGAGTCTACTTTTTCTGGTTCTGGTTCTTTTTCTATCTCTTGTATTTGTTTTTTCTCCATGGTTATTGTAATTTCTTTATTAAAAGTAAAATCATCTGTTTCATTGGTTACTAAAAAATTATGTAATTTGATTTTTCCTGTAGCACCAGGTACTATATCATTTTTTAAGTTAAAAGTAATTTTAGTAATATCTGTATTAGCTGTTACTTTTGCTATATCTCCTACTAAATTATTATTATCAGCATTATATTCTGCCGTCCATTTGTTTAATCCTTCAACAGTTACTGATTCAAACATATCTTTATCATATTCTAATTTTCCTTCATATCCAAATGGTACATTTTCTTCTACTTGCGTAAATTTACCGAATGCTAAAATGAATTCAACTGTTTTACTTCCTTCTTTGATTGTTGTCTCACCTTTTACATTTAGTTCTACATTCTTTGTATTAGCTTCCTCTGCTGCCAAACATGATTGTATCCCACTACTCAAAATTATAAATAATATTGCTATTATTATTATCTTTTTATTCATCCAATTTACCTTCTTCCTTATTTTTTATTATTATGTGTATTTATTCTACCATTTTTGGCAAATATCAACAATAGTTTTTTTCGTTTTTTTTGTTACATTTTTATTACAAAATCATTACTATTGTCAAAATTTAGTGGTTGTGACACACAAAGTGTAAAAAAATCATATCTTTTTACTCAACTACAAGGTATTGAAAAATCCCCAAAAAAAATAGTAATAATCTATTACTATTCTTTTTCTAAAACCATAATTCTCATTTTTACCAAATCTTTAATCGTAATTTCTTTACCATCTAAATTGGTATCAGCAGCTACTAACTCAACATCATCTAAATTATTTTTTAGTAGCAAATATTTACGTAGCTTTACAATATCTTTTATCGTAACCTCCCCATCTTTAGTCATATCTCCTGTTACAATCAAGGTATATCTTTTTCCTGCTTTTGTTTTTAAAATATCGCCTGTTCTAATTTTTTCATTGTCGGTCAATGATTTTTCTTCTCTTATTATATCATATTCCTGGCTACTTCCAAATTTTTGAATAAATTGTGATTTTTTTGTATTACTATCTATGTTTTTTATTTTATCCTCTACTATTTGATAATCTCCTACTGTTTTATCTATTATTATATTTCTTGTTTCCCTTTTTACTTCCCCAATTGTATTTTGATAGGTAATTTCTATTTTATAGGTTCCTTCTTTACTTAATATTGTTTCATTTTGTTTGACTTCTTGCCCATTTATTTTTAAATTTGTTTTGATTCCTTCTATCTTATCATATTTTATTTTTATATTCTGATTGGTTATTTTGCCATCTTCTATTTCTTCTCCATTTTCCTTTATGATTTCTACTTTTCCATCTACTAATGGCATACTCAAAGTAATACCTAATTCCTCTAAATTGTTGTAAAATTGATTGCTAAATAATTTTAGTTTTCTTCCAGTCGTTGTCTGATAATTCTGTACTGTTAAATTTTTAGGCAAAATATAATTGTTCCTAACTTCTCCATTTTCAATTCCAGTAAAATACTCATTATTATTATAAATATATATCGTATTATTTTCAGATGGTATGTTATTATCTTCTATGGTTAATCCATCTATATTTAAATTCGGTAAATATAAATCATAGCCATAATCATGTAATTGATTCTCTTTATCATATGATATTTTAAAATAGATAATCCTTGGAAATTTTGTACCTTTAAAAACACAATTCTTGATATTAATATCTCCATTCCAACTCGAACCATAATCATCTCTTAAATAGACTATGCTATCTCTTGCATAACTTGTTGTATTGGTTATATTTAATTCACCACTCCCTTGAACCGTTATTCCATGGATACCAAGTTGGCAATCTAGTATATTTAGATTATGGACTCCACTATGGGCGTCAATTCTGTTTAATACACAATTTTTATAAGTTATATCTTTTGTATAATTACTTCCTGTAACACCCCATCTCTGACTATCTTGTATATGGTTACAACTAACCTTTTCTATTTCTAAATTGGATGCATTTTCTATAATTAAATCATAATTAGAAGCTTTTTCATATTTATGTGAAACCAATTGACATTCTATTATTTTTACATCACTTGACTTCTGAATTGTTAAGAAACCATAGTAAGGTCCTCCTATTGCATTTTCATCATTTAATGTATGATTTATATTTTGTATAATTGTATTACTTCTGTAACAAGCAATATTTCGATTTAAATAGCCTCTTTCTTGTTCTATCCCATCACTTGGAAGATTCGTTTGGAAATTTCCATTTTGTATCATAATGGTATCATCTGGAATCGGAATCAATGTAATCTTTGATATATTGTCAAAATCCCATATTATCTCATTTAATACATTTCCTTCATTATCTATCTTAAAAATATCTTGTTGTGGTTTTCCAACATTTTGTAAGCTACCTGATCTTTTATATTGCATTTTATTGTCATTTGATAGGATACACAAGCAATTTCCATATCCTGCTAATTCTTTGATATTTTTAGTATCTCTATTTATTTTTATCTTTTTTAAAACTGCTTCATCAGAAATTATCTTGTTTTTTTCCTTGGACATTATTTGAAAGATAGAATAATCTTTCGTTTTCTTTTCTAAAATTTCTTCATCATGTATAATAAATTTTGCATGATTCCAATTTGTATTTGTATTTATAATAATTGGATTTAAGTCATTTATTTTATAAATATGATAACAAGGAAGTGTTGCTCTTACTGCTATGTTATTTTTATTAGCATAATCATGAGCATCTTTTATGACTTGATAATTATCATATCCTTCTTTTGAGGTTGCACCAAAGTCTTCATACGTTATATATCTTTCACCTGTTACTTCATCTATATGAGGTTGTATGATTTCAGTTTGTGCTAAACTTTGTTGCATAATAACTTCTTTTTTTACTAGTTGAAAATATATCATGATAAGCAATATGGCAATGATAAGTAAAAACATAAAATTAAATTTTACTTTTTTGACTTTCATATTTATTACCTTTCTTTGTTTATTGTTTTTCTTCCTATTGAGTCATACAAGATTGATGTTTTTTCCATTTCTTTTAAAGGATAGCAATTTCTTCCATCTATTATGATTGGTTTTTTCATTAACTTTTCATATAAAGTAATATCTATATTTTTAACAAAATCCCATTCTGTAAAAATAAAACATAAATCCGCATCTTTTAATGTATCTTCTATACTCTGGCAATATGTTATTTCATTTGGATAAATTTTTTTGAAGTTTTCTTCTCCTATCGGATCATATGCTCTAATTTTTGCTCCTTCTTCTAGTAAAATTGGTATGTTAATAAGTGTAGGTGCTTCTCTTAAATCATCTGTATTTGGTTTAAAAGTTAAGCCTAATACTGCTATCTTTAATCCATCAAAATTATCATAATATTTTCTAGCTTTTTTTATTAGCTTTAACTTTTGATTTTCGTTTACTTCTATTGCTGCTTTAATTGTTTTTATCTCATAATCATTGAAATTAGCAAGCCAACTTAGTGCCTTGGTATCCTTTGGAAAGCAAGATCCACCATATCCAATTCCTGCTTGTAAAAATTTGTCTCCTATCCTTGTATCCATTCCCATTCCTTTTGCTACATCTTGAATATTAGCTCCAACTATTTCGCATAAATTTGCAATTTCATTTATATACGATATTTTTAATGCTAAGAAATCATTAGAAGCATATTTTATCATTTCAGCACTTTCTCTGTCTGTTATAACATAGGGTTGTCCAAAACCATCGTATACTTGTTTCATTATTTTTTCAGCATTGCTAGAAGGAACTCCTAATACAATTCTTTGTGCATGTAAAGTATCTTTTACTGCTGTTCCTTGTGATAAAAATTCTGGATTTGAAACAATTTCTACTTTTACTGCATGTTTTAAATTGTCTTTTATATATTTTTCTATTTTTTTATTTGTTCCAATTGGTACTGTTGATTTTATAACAATTATGGTATCTTTTTGTATACTTTCTGCTATCTCTTTTGCAACCTCATAAACATATTTTAAATTAGCACTTCCATCTTTTTTTTCTGGTGTCCCAACACCAATAAATATAACATCTGCATCTTTATATGCATTTTTTGCATCAAGTGTAAATGTTAATTGTTTTTTATTTTTTATCATGATTTCTTCTAGTCCTGGTTCATAGATTGGACTTTTTCCTTCTCTTAACATCTTAATTTTTTCTTCTACTACATCTACACATGTTACCTCATGTCCTATCTCTGATAAACATACTGCTGTTACTAGTCCAACATAACCAGTTCCTGCTACTACTATTTTCATTACTTTACTCCTTCTTCCACTTATTTAATATTGGTATATATTGTATATTTTTTATGATAAATTTATAATTTAGTAATAAATATATAAATCCCCCCATTAAAATTTGACTCAAAATTAACACATATTGATTTTGTATGATACTTTTTAAGTTAACAATTATAATATACATTATAATACCACTAATTGTATATTTTACTAGATACCCTAAATATTTTTTTATATCTAATTCTTTTCTTACTGCAATTGTTTGATATAACATAACAGAAAACTCAGCCAAAATCGTTCCTATCACTGCTCCCATTACTTCATATTTTGGTATCAATAGCAAATTAATACTAAAGTTTACAAAAGCCCCTATTAATACTGAAATAATATAAGATTTATCTTTTTCATTTGGAATTAAATACTGTGTTCTTATTACATTTGCCCATGAAATAAATACTATGGTAATTGCTAAATACTGTATTACCTCTCCTGTTTTTATAAACTCATTTCCCAAAAATATTGGTATGAATTCTGGGGAAACCACTATCAATCCAAAACATATAGCAA
>CAPBNZ010000032.1:0-10432 GCA_948585895.1 uncultured Clostridia bacterium
AACTAAAGATTTTATATTATTTAATAATCATTACTTTTTTGGATTTAATGATATTGACAATCAGGAAATTATTCATCAAAAGTTCAAAAAAATATTAAAAATTTTTGAGGTTTTTACTAATAAATTATACAAAAAATATAGTTGTGAACAAATAATATTGTTTTTAGGTTCTATATATTCAAAATTAGAAAAAATAAGAATTATGAATTCTAATTTAAAATTAGAAAATATTACAAACGAAGATATATTAATAGATATAACGTATTCTTGTTCTGTTGCAGACTTAATGGGAAGAAAAATAAAGTCTATGATAGAAACTGCAATTATAAAAGATAATAAAAAAATATGTTTTAATATTGGAAATCGTTATTACAAAAGATTTGTTATATTGCTATATTATTATGCGATTTTTAAATTTTATAATTCTAGAAACCAACTTTCCAAAAAATATGAAAATGGAATTTCTACATTCCTAATATTTCCTAATGATATCGATTCAATAAGTACAGTAGTAGATAATATGAGCAATAGTACAAATAAAAATAATTCATATACTAATTATGATTCCAGAATACATAAAAATGAAAATACACGTTTTAATAATGCATTTCGTATAGAAAAGGGAATATCATTTAAAAATTACTGTAATCTAATGAGTGCATTAATTAATAGTTCTACTGAAAAGAATATAGTAAAAAGCAAAATCTCAAAAGAACAATTCGATTCTATATTATTAGATACATATAAAGATATTGATTTAAACCTATTTCATAAAGAACGTGTTTTAACAAAATACAATATTGATATTGATGAGAAAGAATTATATGAAAATAGTGGAAAGTATAAATTAGATACTGTTCCAATAATAGATATTGGGAAAGATTACTATATAATAGTAAAGGACTTTACTATCAATTCTAGAAATTATTGGAATAATGTATATTCTATAGGGTTAGTTCCATATATATGTGAGAACAAAGACAATATTTTAATAGAAGTAGAGAAAATCATTGAAAATATATCAAAATTATTTGAAATAGATGTGCTAAAGATATTTGAAAATATAATTCAAAATCGAACAGTATTTACAAATAGAAAAACAAAGGATATCTTTGGTAGAAAGAATATTGGTGATAATGAATGGGATATCATTGTAGTAGATTATGATAAATATATTATATTTGATGTTGAAGCAAAATTCATATCGACATCATTGACAGAATCTAGACTGTCTAATGATTTAAAAAAATTTGTTAAAAGCCCAAAAGGATATATTGAAAAATTTGAAAAAAGAATTAGAATCGAAAAAGAGAATTTAGAAGATTTTATTACATTTTGCAAAGCTGATACTTCTTACGCAATAGAACATATTATGGTAACGTCAAAAACAATGGAATTAAATATAGAATCACCTGATAGAAATTTTAAGATAATACATTATGATGGATTAAATAATTATTTGATAAACAGTTATTATAAGTAATAATAATATTATTTTAGTGCTTTCTATGTTAAGTATAAAGAAGTTCAAATGTTAAGTTTGTGTTAAGTTTATTTTAGAAGATTAAAAAAATTCAAACTCTAAAAGTATTGAAAATAGCAAACTTATTTTTTAATCTCAAAAACAAATAAAAGTGTGTAAACGTTGATTTATCAATGCTTACACACTTTTCTATGGAGGCGAGTATCGGAATCGAACCGATGATCAGAGTTTTGCAGACTCGTGCCTTACCACTTGGCTAACTCGCCGAATATTAATTTTAAAAAGACTCTTGGAGCAGGTAACGAGAATCGAACTCGTAACTAAACCTTGGCAAGGTTTCATTTTACCACTAAACTATACCTGCAAATAGCTTGGAAAAACTTATATTGTTTTATATTGTCCTAGCACATAATTAGCATTCTTTCAATAAAACTATTTCCTTATTTCCTTTTTAATTATATTCACATTTATCCTTTTTATTCCTAAATGCATTATTAATAATAACAAATTTATATTAAATTGTCAAGAAATTTTAGAATGATTTTGAGAATACAAAAAAACACGCTACTGTTTAGTCAATGCAATAGCATTAATAGATTAGCTAAACAGTAGCGAAAATACATTTCAAAAATTATTTGTTGTTTTTGGTTACTTTTTTATTGGTTTTCTTTGCTGTCTTTTTTGTCTTTCTTGTTGTTTGTTTTTTTATTTCTTCTGCTTCTTCTGGATTCCACTTTTCTCCTTTTTTTGGTTTATTCCAAGAGATATAATCACAAGAAGTAGGATTATTTTCACATATATAATAATTTCTTTTCCTTTTTGTTTTTCTTACTTGTACAGTTGCCCCGCATTTTGGGCATGGCACATCTATAGTTTCTATAATTGGTTTTGCATTTTTGCATTCAGGATATCCTGGACATGCTAAAAATTTCCCATATCTTCCAAATTTATAAACCATCATTCTCCCACACTTTTCACATGGTACATCTGATACTTCATCTACTAATTCTACATGTTCTAATTCTTTTTCTACCTTTTCTATCTCTTTCTCAAATGGTCCATAAAATTCTCGAATCATTTTTTTCCATTCTTCTTTTCCCATTGCTATTTCGTCAAATTCGTTCTCTATTCTAGCTGTAAATTCTACATTGATAACATCTGTAAAGTTTTCTGTTAGCAATTTATTCACAATTCTCCCCAATTCTGTAGGAGTTAGTTGTTTTTGTATTTTTTCAATGTACCTTCTTTCTATGATAGTTGTTATAGTTGGTGAATAAGTACTTGGTCTTCCTATTTCTTTTTCTTCTAATGCTTTTACTAGACTTGCTTCTGTATATCTTGCTGGTGGCTCTGTAAAACTTTGTTTTGGATTTAATTTCTTTAATTTCAGTTCTTGTTTCTCTTTTAATTCTGGCAGCATTCCCTGTTCTTCTTGTTCCTTCTGGTCTGTTCCTTCTACATATAATATCATAAATCCTTTAAATTTAATCATCTGTCCATTTGCTTTAAAGGTATATTCATTAGCACCAATGGAAACAGCTATGGTATCATAAACTGCTGCTTTCATTTGGCTAGCCATGAATCGATTATAAATTAATTTGTATAATTTATATTGGTCTTTTGTTAAATAGTCTTTTATGCTATCAGGCTCTAAATCTGCATAAGTAGGTCTGATACCCTCATGTGCATCTTGTGCTTCTTTATTGGTTTTATAATATCTGTTTTCATAGTACGTTTGACCATAATTTGATATAATATGTTCTTTTGCTGCTGCTCTTGCTTCTTCTGAAATTCTGGTAGAGTCTGTTCTCATATAAGTAATCAAACCAACTGTACCTTTTTCTGGTATTTTTACTCCTTCATATAAACCTTGTGCAATAGACATTGTTTTCTTTAAAGTAAATCCTAATTTCCTAGATGCTTCTTGCTGCATTGTACTTGTGGTAAATGGTGGAGCAGGATTCCTTTTCTTTTCTCCTTTTTTTACTTCCTGTACAATATATTTTGCTTTGTCTAATTCTTTTAAAATTTGATTTACTTCTTCTTCTGAGTGAATTTCTTGTTTTTTGCCTTGTTTCCCATAAAATTTTGCCTCAAATTCTTTTTGGCTTTCTTTGTCCTGCAAATGAGCATATATGTTCCAATACTCTTCTGGTATGAAGTTTTCTATTTCTTGTTCTCTATCTACAATTAATTTGACAGCAACTGATTGAACTCGTCCTGCAGACAATCCTCTTTTTACTTTCTTCCATAATACAGGACTCATTTTATATCCTACAATTCTATCTAAAACTCTTCTTGCTTGCTGTGCATCTACTAAATTTATATCAATATCTCTTGGCTCCTTAATAGCTTTTTGTACTGCTCCTTTTGTAATTTCATTAAAAGTAACCCTGGTTATTTTGTTTTTTTCGTCCTGTAAAATAGTTGACAAATGCCAAGCAATGGCTTCACCCTCACGGTCAGGGTCAGTTGCAAGGTATATTTTCTTAGCTTGTTTTGCATCTTTTTTTAAGGATTTGATTAAATCTCCTTTTCCTCTAATATTAATGTATTCTGGTTGAAAGTCATGTTCGATGTCAATTCCCATTTTTGATTTTGGTAAATCTCTAATATGTCCCATCGATGCTACTACTTTTGTACTTCCACCTAAGAACTTTTTTATGGTATTAGCTTTTGCTGGTGATTCTACTATTACTAATTTGTCTGCCATATAATCCTCCTTATCCTTTGCTTACTTAAGTATTCTAGATTAATTTTCCACAATTTGCAAGTCTTTTGTTCAAAAACTTACCTTTCTTATTGCTTTCATATAATACTTATAGTAATATGTTGTTTTTAGAAAAGTCATTCAAAATATCTTCTACTGCAATTGGCGTTACTTCGTTTTTCTTTAATAAATTTAAAATTTGTTCTATTCTCTTTTCATCATTGGTTACATATTGTATATTTTTGTTCTCTATTTTTATATCTTGTTCTTTATATTCTGTTTTTATAATATGGATGCCAAATTTCGGTTTCTCCTGTTTTATGATTTCATCTTCATTTATTATTTTATAGTATTCTAATTTGATTGGATAATCAATCCCTACCTCCTCTAAAGCTTCTCTTTCCATAAATGTACTGCTGAAAAAAGTCTTCATATATTCTCTCGTTCCTTCCTAAGGTTCAAACTTATTCCCTTTCTTTTGTAAATCCGCTTATCATAATACTACGTTTTACATTGGTTTTCAAGAATTTTTCATCGCAATTTTCCCTATTATTTTACATAATGTTACATTGTTCGCTATACATTCTCTATTTTATCTGATTGATTTTTTCCATAAAGAGATGATTGTTACTTATTTAAAGTTCTGTTTACAAATTTTCATTATTTAATTCTTCACAATATTGATATTCTTCTGCTATTGCTTGTTGTTTTAATACACTATATAGTTCAGCTATCGTAGCTGCATTATATGGATTGATATATAATATGCTTAATAAGCCAAACGTCAAAACTGATAAAAGATTCCATCCAAAAAAAGACATATCCAATATAAATGTATTCCATTTATTTCCCTTCATCATTTGCTTAGAAAGGGCAAATGCTTCTTTTCTCTTTATTTTAGAATTATCTGCTAAAATATATGGTATCATTCTATATTCATATGTTTTTATAATTCCTCCAATGATAGTTAAATACCAAAGTGCATTGTACAGATTTCTTAGAAACATAATAATTGCTATATTAAACCAGTGTTCTTTTTGAAATACACCTACTATTTCTCCTATTTTCGTATTATTCCCTTTTCTTGCTTTTAAAAAATATTTCTTTCCTCCTACTATTAATGGATCAGCTATAAATACAGTAAATGCATAAGCTATAACTGCACCAATACAAAGCACAATTCCTAATCGTGTTCGATTCATATTAAAGGATGTAACTGCATCCCATATTTTAAAGATATACTTTTGCGATTTGGTAGCACTATTCAGATTCGCTTCTATAGATTCTAATACTTTAATTTGTGTTTCATTTAACGTTTCCTTTATATTTTTTTGGCTTAAAAATATTTCTATTTCATTTTCTTGAAGTTCTGTCTTCTCTATTGGATGATTCATTGCATTATTTTCACGGTGAATCATATAATTAGGATCCATAGAATCTTCTGATTGCCATAATCCTACTATGGAAGTTCCAAATTCTCCTGTGAATAAGGCAATTAAAAAACATACTACAATAGCTGTCCAATAATTTTTATATACAACTTTTTTAGCTCTACTTTTTAATTCCTTCCTTTTCCACATGGCTTTTCTCCTAACTATTGTTTTTATTATTATAAACTAAATATTTTCTCTTAGCAAGTAAAAATTGAACTCGTTTACTCTATATCTTTTAATTTTAGAATATTTCCTATATTCATTTTTCCTGCTCTTGTAATAGAGTGATAGCCATATCTCTCTTTCAATTGGTCAATTGCTTTATCTAGCTTTTCTTGCTTTTCACTTTGCTCATTTTGAAATAAAGATAGTTGTTGCTCTTTTCTTTTTACTAAGTCATCCACTCTTACACCTATTAGCCTTATTGACATTCCTCTTTGATACATTTGTTCTAATAGTTGTTTTGCCTTTTGGTAAATTTCTTTTGTTGATGCCGTTGCCACCATTAGTTTTCCTTGATGCGAAATATTTTCAAATTCTTTTGTTCTTAATTGCACATTTACTGTATTAGCCAGTAAATCATATCTCCTTAAACGATAGGTTACTTGCTCTGTCAAAGCTAATAGGATTTCTTCTAACTTTTTTGTGTCAGAAATATCTTGTGGCAAAGTTACAGAATTTCCAACTCCTTTAGGATTTTCCTTTTGGTATTTAACCTCCGAGTTATCAATTCCATTGGCAAACTCCCATATCATAATTCCATGTTTGCCAAATTTCTTCTCTAACATTTGTTTATCTTGTTTTGCTAAATCGCCAATTGTATTGATTTGTAAATTATATAGTCTGGGAACTGTCTTTTTTCCTAACATAAATAATTCCGAAATTGGTAATTTCCACATCTTTTTTGGTATTTCTTCTTTATATAGTGTATGTATTTTATCTGGCTTTGTAAAGTCAGATGCCATTTTAGCCAATAGTTTATTGTTGGAAACTCCTATATTTACAGTAAATCCTAATTCTTCCTTTACTCTTTTACTAATTTGTTTTGCCTTATTTATTAATGTATCTTTCATAAGATAATTTGTCATATCTAAAAAACATTCGTCAATACTGAATCTTTCTATTTTATCTGTATATTCCAATAATAACTTATACAACGCATCTGAATATTTTCTATAAATTTTAAAATTAGATTCAACAATTTTTAAATTAGGACACTTTAATCTTGCTTGATAAATGGTTTCTGCCGTCTTAACTCCACATTCCTTTGCTTTCATGCTTTTTGCTAATACAATTCCTGACCTCTTGGATTCATCTCCTCCAATAATTGCTGGTATTTCTCTTATATCAATTTGACTTCCTTGTTTTAGCATGTCTACTGCTGTCCAACTTAAAAAGGCATTGTTGACATCTACGTGTAATATCTGTCTTTCCATAATATCACCATTTTTATTATAGAATGTTTGTTTGTATTTGTCAAGAAAAACTAAAAAATACATACCTTACTTTCGTCTATTTGCCATTTATGTAATATTATTGGTTGAATGGTAACTCATTGCTCTATTTTTCTTTTCTGTATCCTATATGTTATCTTACTAATAAAAAAAGTTGGCATTAATTTAGCTCCAATTTTTGCTAACTTCACATCAATACCAGGAACAATATAAAATTTTCCCTTTTTCATCTTTTTAATTGCATATTGAGCAACTGACATACTATTAGCCTCTCTTAAATGAAACTTTACATTTGCTACCTTGTTGAAATTTGTACTTACTGGTCCAGGACATAATAGGCTAATTTGTACTTTTGATTTCTCCTTTTTTAATTCTTCTCTTATACTCTCTGATATTCTTACAATATAAGCTTTTGTTGCATAATAAGTAGACATGAGTGGTCCTGGCATAAAACCTGCTATAGATGCGACATTTAATATTATTCCCTTACCTTTTGCTTTCATATCAATTAAATATAATTTCATCAAAATATGATAGGCTATTATATTGGTGTTTATCATATCAATTTCTTTTTGTAATGATGTATTTGTAAAATCTCCACAATCTCCAAAACCAGCATTATTAATTAAGATATCTATATTTTGTACTTTTTGATGAAGTTCTTCGCAGTTTTCCACTATAGATACATCCATAGCTATGCTTTCCACTTCAATAGCATTCTTTTGTTTTAATTCTATTGCTAATTTTCTTAGTTGTTCTTCGCTTCTAGCCACTAATACTAAATTATATCCTTTATTGGCAAGTATTCTTGCTATATCTCTTCCAATTCCAGAAGATGCCCCTGTAATTAAAGCCTTCAAAATATCACCTACTTTTGTATATTATTAAGTTAAGATTCAAGATTGTAATATATTATCTTGCAATCCTGCCCCTTAATTAATAACATTTCATAATCTCTCAAAAATAAATCTAAGTAACATTATCCTAATCCCTTTTGAATTTATTGATAATAATCCCTACACTATGTACAATTTGGGTAGAATTGTTATTAGCAACCCCTTTTCCCAATGCTTTTCCCCCTACTGTTAGTGCTGCTACTAAAGCACTTAGTAAAAATTGTAAATCAAATTTTAGCCCAAATTGTTCTGTTACTTTCATGGCTATTAATGCACTTATTGCACCACTTAGTACACCACAAATATCTCCAATAACATCTGCACAAATATTAGCTACTTTGGGTGCATTTCTAATTAATTTAATAGAATCTTTTGAACCTCTTACTTTTTTTGTTGCTTTGGCATGAAACTCATGTTCATTGGCAACTGTTACAGCAACACCTATTATGTCAAAAAATATACCAATTCCTATTACTAATATTAATATCAATATTGCAGATACTAAATTTAGATGTGATACCCCATTAGCTGATATATATGAAAATATCATGGATAATATAAAAGTTGTGATAAATACTTGAATAAACCATTTCATATTCGAATGTTCCTTCTTATTTTTTTGATTTTCCTTATTTTCTTGTGTATTACTCATTTCCTTCTATAATTCCTTCCTTATAAAATAAAAAGGGACAAGCTTTGCTTGTTTCATATTTTAGCCATTTTAGGTCAACTTTTTTGTTGCTCCTTTTTTGACATGTTACTTTATAATTTATGAAACAAACAAAATCTGTCCCTTTTGTTTCTTTTTTAATTGTTAGATGGTAAAAGCCTAAGTAAATTTTACAGTTTAGGTCTGGTTGAATTTCTCTATTTCCCGCTTAGCATTACTGCTATAGCCGTTTCCGTTTAAGGGAAATATCTATACGATTCATAGACACCAGATCGCCACTCAAATCTGTACCTTAATCCCTAGACTTCCTTAACTATTTTTTTATAGTAAACATTCTAGAAGTTTTCCTTAACATACATTTACTGCTTTACTAGTCTTTTTTGCAAAAGCAATTTCATAATCTGAAAATAAAATTTATTTGGCCAAAATAAATTCTATCTTTGTTAAGATAATCCCAATACCTTCACTCAAGACAGGCTACTCTATGTA
Organism: uncultured Clostridia bacterium; assembly: GCA_948585895.1. Classification (GTDB taxonomy): domain Bacteria; phylum Bacillota; class Clostridia; order TANB77; family CAG-508; genus CAG-269. The sequence continues at coordinate 9,136 of CAPBNZ010000032.1, forward strand.
TTTTGTGTCTTGGCACGCAACATAGGTTTCACTTAAAACTTTGTTTAAGCCTCCACGAAATTAGGGATTCTTATGTATGCCATTACATAATACCCTAATCTCTTTACTCCCTGCATACACACAAAACTGGCATTTCGCGCACAAACAAGAAACTTCAACGATGTGCCCTTTAGTGGATTTTTAGCCCCACCCTCGTAAAGTTTGTATGACTAGAATAATGCACCATCGATATATATTATACTGTTTTTGGTTAAATATTCCAAATTTATTTTAAGTTTATTTATGACTCAATTTAAGTATGATAGTCAATTTCAATTCCCATTTTTATTTTTACACTTACTTTTTCTCGTTTTATCTCATTTTCTCTTTTATTTTTATTTATATATGTTTTTTGATTTCCTGGTATATCTCTTCATGAATATCTTCAATTGTTCTAAGTTCATTATTTTTGACACAACAAACTTCATACCAATTATACTTTATAGCAACATCACATGCTGCTCTATAACTATCCAACAAATGATTTTTGTCACTTTCATGAATATCCTTCTGTGTATTATGTGTAAATTTGTTTTCTCTGTCTTTTATTAGTTCTATTGATTTTTCAACTGGCATATTCAAAAAGAATACTTCTGTTGGAACAGGCAATTGATATAAATTAAATTCAAAATCCCATAACCAATCTAAAAACTTTTTTCTTTCTTCTTTCTTCTCTATTTTTCCCGCTTGATGTACCATATTGGCAGTCGTATATCTATCTGCTAGTATTATTCCTCCATTTTCGTAATAATTTTTATATTCTGTTTGGAAGGTAGCATATCTATCAACAGCATAAAAGGTTGATGCAACATAGGGATTAACTTTTTTTGCCTCTTTTCCAAATTCCCCAGATAAATACATTTTTACTAATGATGAACTTGGACTGTCATAATTAGGAAAACTTACTACTTTATACTCTATTTTTTCTTTTGTTAGCCTTTCTTTCAACTTTTCAAACTGCGTCTGTTTTCCGCTTCCATCTGTCCCATCAATTACAAATAGTTTCCCCATTTTAAATTCCTCCTAATTATTATTTTTTTCTTCTTCTTTTTCTTCCTTTTTATTGGCTAACATTTTATGAATCGATTCTAAAATATCTTCTGAATTTTCATCAAATTCATCTTTTATTAAATTAAACATGTTTTCTTTCCCTTCCCTCTTATCCATATTGCAGACAAAAGATAATATAAGAATAACATTGACAAACATTAGTCTTTCTTGTTATTAATCTTGATTTGGCTACATGAATTATTTATAA
>CAPBNZ010000032.1:10455-11442 GCA_948585895.1 uncultured Clostridia bacterium
GATAACTAAAATTTCAGTTGCTAAATACATATAACAGAAAATAATTGTATAAATTTTGTTTTTATTATTGTTTTTGTATTTCTAATTATAGTGCCAAATTGTTTATATCACCTGCATTTATAATTCTATTTTTATTCCTGTTATTAAGGTTTCTTTACTATTTACGTTTTATCTTCTCTTCTATTTGTATCCCAATTCTTATAATATGCTTTTTCTTGTTTTTTATTTCGATTACATTCTACTATATTTATATTAAAACAGCAATACCTAATTTGCAGACATTTTTTAATAATATTTACATTCTACTATAGGACATACTGAATCAGAGATATTTGAAGAATTATTTATATTCTATTTTATTTATATTAAAACAAAGCCTTTTTCTTCGTTTGTTTTATCTTTTATGATATTTACATTCTATTCTATTTATATTAAAACGATTTAGGAACAGAAAATTTTTATGCAAAATACATCTTTACATTCTATTCTATTTATATTAAAACGGATATTGCTATTAAAGAGTTATCAACTTTATTTTTCTTTACATTCTATTCTATTTATATTAAAACTTTGCTCATTATGCAAAAATAAAAATGGATTTGATTACTTTACATTCTATTCTATTTATATTAAAACATTATCTACTACACCATAACACTCAGCAATTTCATGCTTTACATTCTATTCTATTTATATTAAAACCAGGAAGCTCCTAAAATTGTAAAAGCAATAATTGACTTTACATTCTATTCTATTTATATTAAAACCTTAGAAATAAGGTTAACAAGAGATGTAGGAAACTTCTTTACATTCTATTCTATTTATATTAAAACAAAGGACAAACAAGAGATGTTAAAACATTTGATTCACTTTACATTCTATTCTATTTATATTAAAACTTCATCTATTTCGCAAAATTTTTCTAATTCTTCTTTCTTTACATTCTATTCTATTTATATTAAAACACAAATTAAGTCATTTTTTAGT
>CAPBNZ010000032.1:11513-20825 GCA_948585895.1 uncultured Clostridia bacterium
TTCTATATCCGTACTTTACATTCTATTCTATTTATATTAAAACGTTCTGTCATTTTATCAAGATATTCAACCATACTAACTTTACATTCTATTCTATTTATATTAAAACAATAAGCTTTATTGGAGAAAATCTTTGTATGTTTAACTTTACATTCTATTCTATTTATATTAAAACTTACCACCTTTTAAACCTTTCTATAATACTACTACCTTTACATTCTATTCTATTTATATTAAAACTTACGCCTTCATCAGTTGTTGCTTCTATTTCTACCTTTACATTCTATTCTATTTATATTAAAACTATTTATCTTCATTGACTTATGAAGAGCAACTTTTACTTTACATTCTATTCTATTTATATTAAAACCAGCATCTGCGGCATACGGATTAAATCTTCAAGACTTTACATTCTATTCTATTTATATTAAAACAATCACAACCAGTGTGATACCCACAAGTATATCCACTTTACATTCTATTCTATTTATATTAAAACCAGAAAAACAAACAATATAATCTTTCGTATAGTTCTTTACATTCTATTCTATTTATATTAAAACTCTTTTTAACATTTTATCCCCCCATATTTACAAACTTTACATTCTATTCTATTTATATTAAAACAGGTTCAATAGAGCTATTAATAAAGTGAAGCATTTTAAAAGCTTAATCTGTCAATATTGTGAATTTGCTCTAAAATAACTCACTTAAATTTAATTACAATTATAAAAACGTAATAAAACCAAGAAAATATGCATCTGTCATTCCTTTATAGTTTTTACATAACATCACATCGACAGATAAAAAACTATTATAAAAAATTAGACGTCTTATCATTTTCAATCATTCCCAAAAATTGCTTATCCAGCCATTTATGACTTCTACTTTTAAAAACAATTACGCTGTCTTTATCCTCACGTACATATTGATTTAATTCTGCTTCTAATTTTAGCATCTGAGATTGTAAAAGTTCACCTTCAAATACAGAATTTTGAATATGTATTAAATATTTTTTGCATATTTTAAATACATTCCTTAAAACTTTTTGTCCTTCTTTTTCTTCCAAATTAATATCATATACCAATATTACATACATTTTACCACCACATTTTAAACCCTTCATATGGAATATCTTCTGTCAAATATTTGATTAGTTTATAAATTTCTAATCGTATCAAATATTCATAGCTAACCTCCCTTTTTAGTGTTTTATGCATAATGGTAGTTTGTAATTTGCTATCAATCTGCTTTGTTATTTCCTTTCTTGCATTTTCCTTAATATATAAAAAATTTAAGTTTTTTTCAAAGTCCTTTTCTGTTATTTGCTTTTTATTCAACATAGAAAATATTAACCTATCTGCTATAATTGGTTTGAAAATTTCTGAAATATCCAGGCATAATGAAAATCTTCTTTCTGATGGTTCATGTAAATAACTAATAGTTGGATTCATCTGTGTCTTATATATCTCGCTTAAACATCTAGTATAAATAATTGTATTTACATAGGATATTAAGGAATTGATAACATTATCTGGTGGATTTTTAATTCGCCTTTCAAAAGCTATATCCTGATTGATAATGATATTCCATGTATCATAATAAACTTTTCGAATATTTCCTTCTATTCCCATTACTTCTTGTACATTCTTACATAATTTTATTTGTTTTCTTAAAAAATCAATTTCCTTCCTATAACTAGATAAATCTTTTCCTCTATTATTGTAATAAGTTAAATTTCGATAAATATTATAAGAAGCAGCATCAATTAAAGATTTTGCAATCATAACTCTTTTTTCTTCATTAGTATAGGCTTCTACTTGCTTTACAAGTAATCTTCCTGACACTAAAGCTTCTTTAGGATAATAAGTCCCTGTATAAAATCCATAATAGTTGAAAAAATGTAAAATAATTCCATACTTTCCTAGAAAGTTTAATAAGCTTGTATTAAAATCAAATTCTGTCATTACATAAATATCTTCTACTCTTTCTACTGGAATGGACTTTTTTGTATTATCTTTGTAAACAATTTCTAAGGTATTGTCTTTTCTTTGAATTCTACCACTTCTATATAGATAATAGGATTGCTTCATATCTTTCTCCTTTTATACATAACATAAATCACAATAAGCACATTTTTTACATATTTTAGATTTTATTCTTTGAGGTGGTATTTCCTTTTTCGATAATTCTTCTATATTTTTTATTACATTATCTAATACTTTTCTATCATTTTCTTCTAATGCAATTTGTTTTGTTTGTTTAAGTAAAGGAAAGTCGATTTTTGCTTGAATATTTTTTACTCCTCTATTTTCTAAATAATACATATAATATTTTACTTGCCAAACTCCAGCTTCTTCAATTGACTTTGTCTTTTTTACTTCATGTAAAATTGCTCCATTTTTAATAAAGTCTATATTGATAGTATTATCAATCATAACATTCTTCTTCTCTCTGATATATGTAGTTTCATCTAATATCTTTCCAATAGATACTAATTCATTGTTTTGCTCCATATTAATTTCATTTATGAAATACCATAACTTTCTTTCACATATAAAATAATAATATATTTCAACTCCTGTTATATTTTTCACTTTCTCACCTATTCTTCAAAGTAACTTATTGTTCTTTTTATAAATTCACCTAATAGTTTTTTGATTACTTTAAGCATAAATTCAATCATTTCATTTGAGCTTCTATTATTTTTCAAACATAGTCTAATCTTGTATTTGTTATACTATATAGTAGATAATTTTCCATAGTAATTTTTAATCACAAAATCTTTCTTCTAATTCATAAGCTTTATCTTTTTCTAATATTAATCCACTACCTTTATCATATTTTAAATCAATACACATTATATCGCTTTTTCCTTTTAAATATGGAATTTCACTTATATACTCTTTCAATATTCTCGCTTTTTTCTTACTAATTGTGGTAGTTAGCTTCTTAATTTCTCTTTTTAGTTTATTTCTATTTTTGCAATCTTTTTCTTTTTCATATTGCTCAAATATTTTAATATTTTCTTCATAAATTCTCTTCGGTATAACTGTTATATTTTCTATATTTCTTAATAGCTTTTGTGCTTTCTTTTTATCTATATCATAATCAATAATATTGTTTAATACTTCCATACTATCTCTAAATTGTTGTAAAAATTTTGTCCCTTCTAAATTTTTTTCTGAATATAATTCGTCTACCAATAAAATCTTTTCTTCCTCTTCTAGCACTTTTTCATTATAATTTTGTAGCATATGCATACTTTTTCTAACTATTTCATCATTGTATACATTACTTTCTCCTACTCCTGTTGGATTTTTGGTATAAATGTATATATTATTTTCTCTCTTATTATATTCTCTATTTCTATAGCATCTTCCCATCCTTTGGAATAGACTATCTAAAGTTGATATCTCTGTATATAAAGTATCAAAATCGATATCTAAAGACGCTTCCACAATTTGTGTTGTAATCCATATTCCATTTTCTTTTATACTTTTTGAAAAATCTTTTATTTCATTTTCTTTTTCATTTCTGTCTTTTTGAATGAATCTAGAATGTAATACTTTTACATTTGCTTTTTGCTCTATCATTTTACAATATAAGTCAATTGCTTTATCTACTGTATTAACAATTACTAATACTTTTTGTGCTTTTCCTCTTTCTATTATTTTTGCTAAGTCCTCTTGAATTTCTTTCTCTTCTAGCTTTATTTTATGTCTTTTGGTATTCTTAATAAATTTTTCATGTTGAAAATTAATTCCCATTTGTTCTAATTTTTCTTTGTATATTCTTGGGAGTGTTGCCGTCATTATCATAAACTTTCCACCAATTTCATGTATCATTTCTAACCCTTTTAAAATAATTGCTACTATCTCTGGTGAATATGCTTGTACTTCATCTATAATTACTTTTGAGTAGCTTAAAGTTGCATACATTTTTTCATATCCCCTATATTTAAAAACAAATGGGAATATCTGGTCAATGGTACAGGTTGTTACTCTTTTACTTAAGTTTCTTGTTTGTTCATAGATAGACTCTTCATTTTCAAATTCCTGTTTTTCTTCTAAGTAGTCTAATGCTGTTGAGTGTAGCAATCCTACATCTTTATATCCTATCTTTGTATTAATTCGGTCAAAAATAGCATTAATGCTAATTCGAATTGGTAAAGTAAAAAAGGTTTTACTACTTTTACTCCAAAGTAGTGCCGCTTCTGTTTTTCCGATTCCTGTTGAACCAATTACTACTAAATTATTTTCATGATTATCCCTTGTAAATTTTTGTAAATTATTTAGCTCAAAACCTGCTTCTTTCATAAATTCTTGTGTTAATTCTGATAGATTTTGTTTTTCTGGGTTTTCTATTGCTATATGAGCTGAACTACTATGGTCCAATCGATGTAAAAGTCCCTTTAATAGACAATATTCCTTATAGAATTTTTCTTTTTTTGTGATTCTTTCGATTTCTCTTACTTTATTAATATAAACTTTCTTAGGGTGCTGATTCATTTCAATTTTTAGTTCGTTTTCTATTTCTTTTATTCTAGGCAAGATGTCTTTATCTATAATTTCTTGTACTAGGTTCTCATCTATTTGACTATTTTTTCTTTCATGATGATAAAAAACAGCCTGATATACTAACTTCTTTTCTTCTTTTGAAAGCTCAAATTTCTGATTGGGTATAAATAAAGGTGACAATTGTTCATGTTTTATTTCTTGGTAATTAAATTCTGTTTCTATTTTTCCTAGACTCATACTTTTTCTAATTTCATTTTGAAAAGGTGTATATACTTTTCCTATATCATGATAAGTTCCTATAATTTTTAAAAGTTCCCAAAATCTTTCTTTTTCCAAATTTTGTTTTTGCTCAATTTCATCTCCATAAGTTTGTTTTAATATTTCTAGGTTTTTTAATAATTCTTTGGTATGTTGCTTAATAGATTCAACTGGATTAGATTTTGCATATAACATATCATTCATTACCACCTTTCATTTATTACTGATACCAGTAAATATAATCACCTTCTTCATCTTGTAATACTTCTTCTAAGCATTCTTTGGTATGTTTTTCGACATATTTTACATCTACTTTATTCCATTTCCTTAAATTGTTTTCAATTTGATATGTTGTATTTAACCTGTAATTAATTCCCTTTATTCCTTCTTCTAAGTGTGTTGGAATATAAGCATTATATTTATTAATAATATCTCCTTCTACTAATTTAGGCTCCTCTATTATTTTTATGGCATCTACTCTAACTAAATCCTCATTTCTTCCCAGTGTAAAAGTTTCTTTTCCTTGTATTATATTTTCATAAATCTTGTCTACCACTTCATCTTCTGCTTTCATATGAATTACTAACTTTACATTTAAAAGTTGATGGACATTTCGTGGCATAGCTGTGACTTGTCCTTTTCCTTTATACATTCTTAAATTTTGGTAATTACTAAAAATGCTTTCATATTCTCCTTGAATAGAAATATTCATAGAAAAATACTCTCCTGGTTTGGCTCCTATAATCTTGTGAAACATTCCTATTACAGTCGAATAAGGTGGTAATGGATACGTTTCTGCTATTTTAAAAGCAAATGGTTTTTTATAGCATACTGTTTCTTGAAATAATATTAGCTTTAAAATTTTCAAATAAACCACCCTTTCTTTTATTTGGCTTCTTCATAATATTTGCTTACTTTACTTTCTAATTCTTCAAAAAACTCTTGTATATTAGATACTTTTCCACTAAATTTTTCTTTGATTTCTTCTTCATTCTTAAATATACTTTTTACCATTCCTATCTTTGTATCTTCTCCTATTCTATTTTCTCCTAGCTTCATAGTAACAGTATCTTGCAATATATCAGTATCTATTTTAAATTCTCCTTCTTTTCCTTGTAGATTTATTCTTCCTAAAAAGAATGGTGAGTTTAAATCATATAGCCCTCCTATTATAAATAGTGGACTTAAATTTTCCTGCCTTCCTCCAATATCTCTATTTAATACTTTGATTATTTCAAGTAATTGATTTACTCTTTTTGCTTTTTCTTTTTGTTCTAGTTCAATGTTTCCATCTTTTCCTACTTTTGCTAAGTCAATTGTTACTGTGTAAGTATAATAACTTAAATGTTGCTCTATATTAGCTAAGTTAGGAAATTCATTGATTCTATCTGCTAGCCCTTTATTATTTAAAAATTCTGTATCACTTTTGTAATCTTCTAAAGAAATGGCATGACTTAGTCTTACTGCAGCACTTCTAATATCAGAACCTCCTGTTTCATTTTGATCTGATTTTTTAGAAGTTTTCATATAACCAAAAAGGTCCATTTCTTCTGAATCTTTTATGTTTAATTCATCTTTAAATTGTACTGTTCCTTTTGATTTATCTACTACTTCTAGGTTCCATCCAAACATCTTATTTCCAAGTCTTGCTATGTCATATCTCAAAGCCTGTCTGGAAGCAAATGTATGAATAGTTCCATCTCCTCTTGATAACTTCTTTAATTCTGATATGTTTCCAATTCCTTCTCCATAATTTAAGCTTTGTGCTTTAAAAATCATTGTTATAGTTAATCCATTTTTATTCATTTTCTTTTACCTCCTCATTTTTTATATATCCTATTTGTGTTAATCCTGCTATAAAACTATGTCCTAATTCTTTCCAGCCAACACCTTCATTGTTTTTGATTAATATTTCTGGTATATCTTTTCCTGATGACCAAATTACTCTCATAGCTACATCAATAAATTCGTCTTTTCTATTTCCTTTGATACTATTTAACATTTTGTAAATATAGCCATCTAGTTTGTTCTTATTATTATTTTTATCTAAGTCTCTATAAATTTCATTGCCTAAATAAAACATGACATTTAATTTTTTATTTGCTTTTTCTATTTTCTCTTCCACATTTCTTTCCTCCCTTTTTAATATTTCCAATGTTGTTTTGACTTGCGTTGCCAAATATGATAAATATCCATTTCGATTTTCTTTTTGTAATTCTTCTCTTAATCGTTGGTTAATAATATATTGTATCTCTTTGTTTTTCAAAATAGCATCCACTATTTCTAGTTTGTATTTATAATCTAAAATAGTATTCAATTTAGACTTAGCATAATCTTTAAAAAATTTCGCTACATATCTTTTTATGTTAAAATATTCCATTCTACTAAATGCTAAATATTCTGCTTCAAACTCTACTATAAATATATTTTGTAATTGCCATTCACTTAGTTTTTTATCTTGTTCTACAATATTTAATATTAATTCACTATATGGATTATTGATGTTTTTATCTATTTTTCTTCTCATTCCTAAATTGTTATTATATTTTAGTAAATTTTCTATATCTGTATCATAATTAACAAAATTTAAAACTTCTTTTTCTTTGTACTGCCCATTTTCTTTTATCGTTTTTGTAATGCTTGTAATCCCTGCTGGTATACAAAATAAAATTAGTTTGCAAATATCACATACTGGAAATTTTGCATTTTGATTCCAAAAAAAGTTTTTCATATTGTCACTGCTAATAGCAAGTGGTACAAAGTTACTTTCAGAATAACTACTTGTAATTGTATTTTCGTTTTCACACATATAACAATTGGAAAAAACTTTTTCTTTTAAATAATTTTGGACTTCTTCTATCCTTTTGTTTTTTTCAATGTATTTTTTCTCAATGTTGTGATATATTGTTTCTACTTCTTTGGTTAATTGGTTAGTTTGTAATTTCTTTTCTAAATCTTCTCTTATTTGTTCTAATGTTTTTTTATTTTCTAAGATATCTCGTAAATATTGCGTTTCTATTATATTACTTATATAATCTTTGTACATAACTGCTTGTTGTTCTTCATAAGACAATGTGGTCTTAACTACATTTAGAAAACTAGGTTGTCCAAAATAATTTTTACTTAGTATACTTTTAAACAAATTCATAGTTAACTTTTTATTAATATGGTCTTTTCTAAAATTTTCTTTTAAACTATTTTGTATCTCTTTTAGCTTTTCCTTTTCTTCTTTTTCTTTTATTTCCTCTATTGCATTATAGTTTTGAAGGATTTGCTCATATGTTTGTTCATCAAATTTTTTAATTTTATCCATTTGTGTTTTTAATACTTGTTTTATATATTTTTTTTCTGTTTTTATTTTTTCTTGTATTGCTTTACTTTCTACTTTATCTTTTGGTTCTATTTGTATATTTTCTTCTATTTTCTGAAAGGATTTTTCTATTCTTTCTTTTACTTTTTGTGCAATATTATATTTTTGAAAAAAATAGTTAAAATAATAGCTTGCAAAATTTTTTAATTTCTCCATTTCAAATTCTATGTAATTTTCCCCTATTTCTGCAAATTGATCTTGATTTTTCTCTAAGATTCTTAAAAATCCTACTATTCCTGCATTATAGAACCACTCTTTTAAGTATATCCTTGTCTTCATTGAAAATTTACACCTCCTTTATACAATTTGAAACATTCCAAATCCACTACTACGTTTACTTCCTATTCCTGCTTGATATAAATACTTTAGTAACTCTTTATTGCCAGAAATTTTAAATATTCCTAGTGTTCCTTCTATTTTTTTTTCATAAAACTTTGTAATTACTTTTTTTCCTTCCAATCTTTCTATTTTAAAATTGTCTACATATTCTATTGGTAGATTAGTTATTTTTAACTGCTCCTTTATATTTATTTTTAGTGTTTCTAAAAATTCCTTATGCTCAAAAGAATAATAGAAGTCCTTTTGTTCTTTTCTATTTCTTACTATTAATGGAGACATAAATTTTATGACAATGTTGTCTTTTTCAATTTCTTTTTCTAATAACATCATAATATTTTCTAGTGTCATAGAATTTTTGTCTAATGAGAACTTTCTATACTTTTGATGGTTAAATGCATTGTATAATATAACTGCTATTTCATAGTCTGCTATTGTTATATTTAATTCCATCTTTTTACTTTTAACGATAATCTCGTCTTCTTGAAATTTTGCTTCTTTTAAAAATACTGCAAATGCATATGGTTTTATTATATTGTCCCTTTGATTGTATAGTCTTTTATAATATTCTTCGTTATAATGTGTTAAAGATAATTTAATAAAACTCATTATATTTTTACGGTATTGTATTGGAAAATGTTCATTTTCTAAGTTAAAGATTAACTTAAATCGCATTTTTTCATCTCCTTTTTCCGAAAATTATTGCATAATTTTCTATTATTTGTATAGACTAATAATTCACAAATATATTATTTTATTGTATAATATATTTAACTTGACTATATATAAGGAGGAGATTTAATGGATGTAAGATATGCTGTAAGAGTA
>CAPBNZ010000033.1 GCA_948585895.1 uncultured Clostridia bacterium
AATTTTGCAGACAGTATCTGCAAAATTAAATAATGTTACTATTAAAAGCATTATATCATCATTTATTTTTTCAAATTTCATTAAAAATTAAAAAGAAATTTTACTTTATTTGTAAATTATCTCATTATATGCAATTTCTTCAGCACAATTCTTGATATTATTCATACTTTGTATCCATAGCATTTGATTATTAGATTTCAATTCTTCTGTAATATTTTCTTTCTCTTCCATTTGCTTTACTAATTATCCAACTGTTGACTTACATTCATCTTCTATATCTAATAAATAACTTGTTAATTCATTATTAACTCTCATTAGCATAACTTCTGCTTTATGATGTTCTTCTAAATATTTTTATCTTAATCTTCCATATTTTCTTATATTTCCTGTTCTCCTTGGTTTAGCATATAATATTTGGCAAATAATAATCTCCAACTAATCTATATTCAATTCCTGTTCTTTCATCAATATAACTTTCTTTTAATTCTTTATTTTCCATTTTTTCAAATCCTCCAATTTCTATTTTATAGTTTTAAATTTTTCTATTATTATAAAACCAAAAAAGATGAATTTGCATTATTATTTTTGGCAATTCATCTTCTAAATATGTGAAAATTTATAAATTGTTTGTAGGAGAAAACCTTTGCTATTACTAGATTTTAATTTTTTGTCATAAGAGAATAAAATTGTGGTGGAGAGTGCGATTGGAGCAACCGACTATGATTAAAATCTGAAGGTTGCAACATACAAAGTGTAAAAAAATAATATAAAATATCTCAAACTGGTGACATGGGGTGTTTTCCTTAAATCTCTTCTTTTTTCATAAATTTGCACACGATAATGCTCATGTCATCTTTAATATTTCCAAAATTATTGTCAACTGCTTCTTTTAATATTAAATTAGCTATTTTTTTTGTGTTGTTTGTTTCAATATCTTCTAACATATATTTAATCCATAATTCTTTGTTTTTATATTCAATGTTAGCATCTAAGATGCCATCTGAACACATTAGTAAGATATCTCCTGGTACAATGTCTTTGTCAAAGGTTTGTATGGTATTATTATCTACCATTCCTGTTGGCAAAGAATTAGATTGAATAACTTGTACTTTTTTGTTGTTTTTGATATAGGTTGGACAGGCTCCACTTTTAATAAACTCTATGTTTCCTGCATACAAGTCAATGATGGCTATGTCTAGTGTAGCAAATACTTCTGAGTTTTGGTTTATTAAGGCTGTATTGATTAGGTCTAATGAAATGTTTTTATCAAACCCTGATAATAATAAATTTTCTAACATTCTTAAGGATTGCGTGCTACTTTTTCTTGCTTCTTTTCCAGTTCCCATTCCATCACTAATAGCTACTAAGTATTTTCCATCTTTTAGTCTGATATTTAACATACAATCTCCTGATAGCTCACTCCTACTTTTTGTTGTTTCTTCTGTTCCAATTGCCATAACATATTTATCGTCTGATATAAAGTTTAGTTTGTTTCCTACTGTTGCCTCTTCATTTAAAACAATCTTCTCTTTTAATACTTGTGTGGCTATCTTTTCTATGGTTTCAATTTTGTCAGTTTCTAATATTTCATTTAGATATACTTCTAGGATATATCTTCCTTCTTTTTTGATGGCTATGTCCTGTACATGAATTGCTCTTTGTTTTAATAGTTCTCTTATTTCTGCTTTTTGTTTTTCATATCCAATTTCTTTTTGCCAATCATTTTCAATTCCTTTTGCCATTTTTTGAATAGCTTTAGAAACACCTCTTAATTGTTTTCCCATGTTTTTTTGGTTTTCTTCTACTCTTTTTTTCCAAATAAAATCTGCTTTGGCTACTTTGTAAGATATGTTGATGATATGAATCATTTGGAAAATATTTTCTTCTAGGTGTTGACTGATGTCTTTATCTTCAAAACTAACAATATAACTGTTACACTTGGCAAATATTTCTAATAAGGATTTCTTGTCTATCTCCTGTTTATCTAATAAAAATTTGAAGATTTCATCTACTATTTTTCCTTCTGTATTTGTCATATCTTCATACAATATATTGTCTTTATATGGTTCTAAAGTACTTAATAATTCAATGATAAAAATTTGTTTATTGGTTTCATATGTATTGTTTTCTACTTGGGTATAAGTTGTTGCCATTTCTTGTATGGCTTCTGATACTTGGGTTAGATTGTTGGCTACTTCTTTGCTCCTGTTTAAAGCTCTATCTGGTGTTACTGGTAAAAGCTTTGTGTCTCCAATAAATTCTTCTAATTCAATTTTTAGATTGTTTGGAACGATTAATAGTCCAATAAAAGCAATTAGAATTTCTTTAAAATGGATTAGTTCTACAGTGTATCCATTTGATACATATGCTAAAATTATGTTCCCTAAAGTAAATCCTACCACTACTCCAATTTTTCCAAATCGATTTAAGATTCCTGCCATCATTCCTGAGATGGCATATGCTGCTATCATAATTGGTTCTGAGCCAGTTATGACTCCTAATGTTACACCAATTGTTACACCTGCTGTTGTTCCTACTAAGATTCCATTTTTCCATCCTAATATCATAACAATTAAAATACTTAAAATATTTTTTATGCTAAATCCAAATAGACCAAAGTTTCCAAATGCTCCTATTGCTATGGCAAGTATTAGGCTTGCTCCTATTAGTTCTTCAATGGTAAATGCTCTTTTCGTCCAAAAGTCTTGTAATACAAGGGTTGAGTTTACAAATATTTTATAAAATACCAACCCAATAATGGCTATTGTTATACTTGATAGTACATCATAAATAGTGAATCCTGACATAGCAAGTTTTATGATTTGTACTGTTAAAATGGATAAAAAAACATTTTTACCAATTTTGATTTTTTCATTTCTTTCTTTTTCGTTGTAATTTGGCTTTACTATAAAAAATGTTGCAACTAATACTAATGCAGTTAAGAAATACCCTAGTGTTCCTCCTGCTCCATATTTAACTATGTTCCCTATTAAAGATACAAAGATGATTCCTAATGCTGGTACAGAAGATGCAAAACAGGCTCCTAACATACTGATACTAAATATGGAAAATTCTCCACCTAATCCTACCATGGATAATAGAAAGGAAATAATATATAATACTATATTTTTTACGGCAAATACATTTGAAAAAATATTGAATTTACCATTTTCTTTTTCTATGATATTTTGAAACATTTTTACCACCTCTTGATTTTTAGTTGTTGTTTAGACACTTTTTCTAAACTTATTTTACTACTTGTCCTTTGTGGTTTTTGTCTTTTTTAGTAGGTTGAACTAAAAAAGTTTTCTACATTTTTTAACATCTTTTTTTCTTTTTCTTAAGTTCCTTCTTTTTTCTGTTTTTTATTTTATTACGAAATGTAAAAAAAAGCAATTTATTTGTCTTCTGATATTCAATTTGGTTTAAAGTACAATCTTAAATTGTGAAGATTTAATTTTTTATATCCTTTTATTTAATCAAAATACTTATTGCCATTTAATGCTGTTTCTATTTTTTGCCTATTAGCTTTGTTTCTTATAGTTATCCATACCATTTTTGTTTCCTTTTACATAGGCAATACATTCCATCTTCTTTTAATTTCTTATTTATAGTATCATATAAATGCTAAAAAGTCCATCTAATAAGCAAAACTTTATGTTTCATTAACATTTATTGTTTTTTATATGAAAATGGGTATTTAACTTTTTTTCTATTTTAAATTTTTATAACATTTTGTGATATTATGATAACTTTTTATAGGATTATGGTTTTCGTAAGTTTCAGCCTAAATATGAGAGAAAATGCAACTTCTCTTTTATTAACTAAAAAGTAGAGTAACTTTTTTATAAAAACTAATTGGTATCAAAAAGTAAAGTAGTCATAATTTAATAGGTTGTCTAGTTTATTTTTTTGTTAAATTATGCTATAATTTTAAATAAGAAAGACTAAATATCAATTGTGAATAGATTTATATAGATAAAAATTTGTATGACTAATAACAGTTTCAAAATTCATTTTTAAAACTGTTAAGTAATGTAAATATGTACTTTGAAAAATTCATATTGTTAGCTTAAATCAAAAGGTATATCATCAGTTAAAATCTTGAAGATAATTCTAACTAATTTGCTGCAAACATGACCTAATGCTACTTTATGTTTTTTGCCTTGAGAATATTTTTCAATATAGTAGTTGTGAAAAGTTTCATTATTGTATATAATAAGAAAAGCAATTTTATAGATTGCATAACGAAGGTAAGTAGAGTCACATTTAGATATTTTCAATGAGTCAGATTGAACATTTCCAGATTGTTTAACAACTGAATCTAATCCAGCAAATGCTAGCAATTTAGAAGGGTTGCTGAATTTTTTAATGTCATCAATTTCACTAATAATCATTGTACCTAAAGTATAACCAACACCAAGTATAGGTGAGTTTATGATTTCCATAAGAGTCATGATACTAATATCAATATCTTGTATTTGTTTTGGATATAGATGCAATTGCTTAATTAGACATTGAATTTGTGTAACCTTGCGTGAAATGAAAGATTGAAGTCTTATCTAACTAATTACTAACTTAATAATAAAACTGTGGCAATATTCTTTCTTAAGTAGTTAAAACTACAAGGAGAAGTAAGAGTTTACAGAGTAACAAACGATTATATCATGAAATAATCACTATATGAAGGTTTATGGGTAACCTTTTAAAAACCTAAATCTACTATATAAGGAGAATTTTATTATGTTAGCAAATAAATTAAATTATAGAGATACTTTTATTAGAACCCATCTATAAAAAAACTGAATTAGTAATATTCTATGGTTCATTTTTTGTATGTTTTGGTTAAAAAGATGCTGAAGAAAAATATAAAGAGTTTGAAAGTACATTTATAAATAATTTATGACTGGGAATAAGAAAATAATAAGAGAAGGAACAGTAGAAGGAAAGATAATAGGAACTAATTTGGGTTGCATGATGCATTTTCTTGGAACAGAATATCTACCAGATATGCAAGATAAAATTTTGTTTATTGAGAGTTATGAAACATCACCAAATGAATGCCAAAGAAGATTTGCACATTTAAAACAATATGGAGTATTTGACAAAATTAAGGGCATTTTTGTTGGTTATAATTACGACACTTACAAAAAAAATGGAAACGCATTTCCACAAATGGAAGATATATTATTGGAATATCAAAACAATATAAGTTTTTAATTATGAAATGTCATGACTTTTGACATCAAATGGAATCATACCAATTGGTGCAAAATCAAATAATAAAAAATAGAGATATTAGATGACTTTTTAAAGGAGGGAAAAAATTGAAAATCGGAATAGATATAGATGATACTATGGCAGATACTTTTGATTATTTAATACCTTATATAGCAGAATTCTTCAAAATGGATATAAACTATTTAAAAGATAATCATATTTCATATTGTAACCTGCCAAAAGAAATGAAAGAGAGGGAACTGGAATTTGCCAAAAAATATTATGATAAAGTGATTCCTAACACACCTTTTAAACCTAAAGTTGCAGAATATATTAATAAGATTAAAGATTTAGGACATGAAATAATTATTATTACAGCAAGAGATAAAACATTATATACCAATGAATATAAAACAACGATTGAAGAATTAAACAACAATAACATTAACTATGATAAATTAATTTGTGATTTTGATAAAGCAAAGATTTGTAAAATTGAAAAAATAGATTTATTTATAGATGATTCTATTTTTAATTGTAGTAGAGTTAATGCATTAGGGATTAAGACCCTATTATTTAATAGCAAAGGTAATCTAAAAGATAAAACAAATTTAGATAGAATTGATAGTTGGAAAGATATCTATGAAAAAATAAAGCAATGCAGTTATTAAAATAATAACTGCTAAAATTTTGCAAAAAACAACTTGCAAGCTTTTCTTGTTTGCAAGTTGTTGTAGTAGTAAATAGGATTGATTATGTTATGAATATTTTAGGTGGAAAACTCTGAAAGCTTTCCACCTATTCATTATTCCCATTCTTTGCATCTGAATTACATATGTCTCTAGTTGGCAAAGATGTCTCAAGGGAAATGTTTTTAATTATCCTTTTTCTTGATAACGATAATTCCTGCTCCTAAGATGGCAAGTGCTGTTATTCCAACTATAATTGGTAGTGTATAGTTTTGGTTTTCTCCTGTTGGTGGTGTTACTGTAACTGTTTCCCCTCTATCGTAAACTTGTGATGTTTTTATTTCAGGTATTCTTCCTGTTTCTCCTATACGAGTTATTTCAGTTATTTCGGTGTCGTTGTTTAAGTCTATTTCATCTGTATTAGCTAATACTTTTGATGTTACTAAGTCGGCTGAATTAGACTTTCCTGGTTCTAATTCTTGTTCTAATTTTTCATTGTGTAAAATTGTTTTATTATTTAATTTTGCTTTTCTTTGTTGTGTTTGCGTTCTTCCCCATTCTACCAATAATTCTTGTGTTACTTTATCTGCTGTCTCCCATTGATAAATTCCATCTTTTTCTTTTTCGCTAAAGTATCTTTCTATGATAGTTTGCTTATTCATTTCGTTTTCATATCTACTCTCTTCGATTATCTCCCATCCGGTTGATTCTGGTTTTAACACCATTTGACTATCTAAGTAATCATATACATTTGGTTTCATTTTGATTATCTTACTTTCATCTGGAATTCCATATTTATAGTAATCTTCTGAATGGTAATCTTTTTCACCATTGTTTGTTACTTTGATTGTGTATTTTATTTCAATGGTTGCCCCTTGTATCAATTCATTATCAATTTCTGCTTTTACTGTTCCATTGTTTCCATTGGCTGGTCCCATATAAGTTAGTCCTTTGGTTTCTCCTTGTAGTTTTCCATTGTCGTCTATTGTAGCATTTATGATAGTTTGTCCATTTGCTAGTGTTATTTTTACCCCTGTTACATCTTTTGTTATATCTAGTTGTTGTCTTGCTCTTTCTACAATACCAAAGTCTATGTTCTTAATTTCATAGGTGTATCTATCCTCTGCTGAAGCTGTTTCAGGCTCATACTCTACATTAATTTTCATATTAGGTGTTATTGAGTCCATTTTAGTTATTTTTATATCAGCTTCATTAACTGTTTTCATTTCGTCATCAATTTTTGTTCTTGTTTCATAGTTGTCAATAGCATCTGTGTATCTTGTTTCTACCTCATCCTTATACCATGTTAAATTTTCTTTGTTTTTATCCCATCTTTCTTTCGTATATATTGTTCCCTTGTAGTTTTGTACTGGATAGGTTTCATCTCCCCAAGTATAGACTATTTTGTATTCTCCTGGTATATAATTTTTGATTTCGAAACTTCCATATTCGTTTGTTGTCGTTTCTGCTTCTTTCCATCCATCTCCTTCAAGAATTTTAGCAGTGTTTCCATCTTTATCTTGCAATTTTACAGTTACTCCTGATATTGTTTTTTCTCCTTTTTGATACGTTCTATCGCCTTGGCGGGTTTCTCCTGTCTTTAAGTTCTTATCCGTTTCATCCTCAAATACTGTTCCTGTCATTTTTCTTGCTTCTGCTACTTCTAATCGTAAAGCTGGACTGCTATCTGTGTCATCTTCATAAGTATTTTTCTCACCTGGTATACAGTTTCCTGGATTCGAGTCTATGTCAATTCCCGCATATGGTTTATTTTCTTTGTCATAAATTGAGTATGAATTAATTTCTGCCACATTGTCTAAAAGATTTCCATTATCAGCTTTCTCTCCTTCATTTTTACCATCTAATATACTTACTACTTGTTCTTTGTCTAATTTGAATTGTACATAAATACTTTCCTGTTTTTCACTTCCTATTGTTGTATTATTGTTGATAACTACTTTTTTATATTTGCTATTATACTCTGATTCTTTTGCACTGGTTGCTAGATTTCCTCTGATTGTTCCTTCATATGGTAATTTTTCTAACTCGTCTAAGTTAGTTGTTATTCCTGTGATTTCATATTTACTATCATAGTAATCTGCAATACTATTGACTTTAGCTATCAAGTTAGAAGATTGATTTTTCATCGTTATTTTATAAGTTATATATACTTTTAGCTCACGACTTTTGTCTGTCTCATTTTTGTATAGATAGTCTGATTTGTAGATAGCTCTTCCATATTCCATATTTCCATATTTTTGACCAAATTTAACACCTACGTTGAATCCATCCCCATATTCTCCAGCGTTTTGGAATCTTCGATCATAGTTATAGATATGTCCATATCCATTTACTTCTACTTTTACATTTTGGATATCTTTTACTAGTGCAATATCTGGTTTTTCTCTTTCCTGTAATCCTAAATTGATATATTTTATTTCTCCTTGTCCTGTATATTTAGATTGTATACTAAATGCTGGTACATCTGTATCAGATGTTATTGTGTATTGCCCTTTATTGATTAGTGTTGCTGTATGCTCTTGTTCATTAATGTTATAAGATAAATCAAATTTTTTATCTCCTTGTGCATTTTTTGTATAGCCTTTTTCTCTTCCTTCTCCTTCTATGGTACTAAATTGTTGATTAAATTCTTCTCTACTTCTTTCTGCTGCTTTTGAACCATTATTTTTGTCAATATGTGGTATGACATTCTGATAGGTTAGTCCATCATATTCAAATTCAATGTAATAATCTCCTAATTTTTCAATTAATACATCTTCAAATAGATATTCTCCATGTCCGTTATTGCCAGCATCTTTATATCGATTCAATTGGCTAGTTGTTGCTTGTTTGACTGTTTCTCCTGTTGTTCTATCTTTTAATCTTACTGTGATACCATCTAATAAGATATCTTCTGAATCATAATCACCATCTTTATATAAGTCATTTCTTTGAGATTGCTTACTTTTGTCTATCTTATCTACCCATACATATCCTGATAATTTTATGTAGGTTCTTTTATTGGTTGCTATTACTATTCGAAGTTGATTGTTTCCATCTATTACTAAATTACCATCAATCACTTTAGGTAGTTTTTCATATCCATAATATGGATTTATGGTTTCTATTAGCTTATAGGTTCCTTTCCATAGATTGTTTATCTCTCTTATTCCTGTTACAGAATCTGTATATATGGTTGCTACTGTACTACTATAAATAGCATCTCCCTTACTATCTATACCAACATATTGACCTGCTTTTTCTCCTGATGTCATTTGTAAGGTGAATCCTACATTTCCCATTGGTTGGTTAGTGTCTTTATCTACTTTTTTTAATGCAAGTTTTCCTAATTGATAGTCATTTTCATATTTAAAGACTGCTTTGTTCTCCGCATTCTGACCACTACCTATTGCTTTTATTGTTCTAGTTTTTGTCTCGCCACTTGCTATATATCCATAATTAGGTTGTCCAATAGCGTTATTTTTAACTTCTATTTCTGTTACTTTATATTTGGCTTTTGGAAGGTCTTTAATTTCATAGGTTCCATTTTCATTTGTCTCTATTTTATATTTTTCTGGTATGTCTGTTCCGTCAAATTTTTCAAATTTCTTTGTCTTTTTGTTATAATAATGGTTTTTTCCGTTTTGTACTGTAAATACAACACCTTTCATTGGTTTCCCGGTTAGACTAGATATTTTCTCGATGAAGATGGAACCAGTATCTGGTCCATCATCATCTGTTTTAGCTCTTCCAAAAAACATCCTAGATTGTCCAAAACCATTATTTCCCTCTACTTCCATGGTTGTAATTAAAAGTCTAAGTTTATAGCCTTCTTCAACTCCACTTTCTACTACGTTATCTCCTTTTATTTCATCTGGTAAATCATTCACATCACCTGCATATTCTCCACTATTTCCAGAAACTGGGTAATATGTATGTGCGTTTTGTAATATTGCTTTATTCGCCCAATAATAATTAGCACCATAAGATTGCTTTAGATTTTCGGATTTTAAATCCTTTTCTAATGCCCATCCTAAATTTTTAAATTTTTTTACGTTTGTCTCATTTTTAATTTGTACTTCTTCTACTTTTTTGTTTTTATTTGAGTAATAATATATCGTGGTTCCACTATTTGTAAAATCTATTACATTTTTTATATTAAATCCATATGATCCAGCTGGATTCGTAGCATAAGATTGTATACATCTCCAATATCTCATAAACGTTTTTGCTTTGTCGCTTGGTTGCGACCCACCTTCATATATATTGTGTATTATCTTTTTATTTCTATAGTATGTTTCAATTAATTTTTTGCCATCTAAGTTAACAAAAGTTTCATCGTTCTTTGTTACCCAATTATATATCTTTTCTGTTGATAAGTTGTCCTCTGCAGCAGCTTGCGATATGCTAAATCCTAGTAAAATTAACACTATTGATATCCATAAAATACTACTGATTCGCTTTAGCTTTTCCATACTACACCTCCTTATGTTTCACTGTTATTTTTCGTAATTGAAATAGGATAACTCCTATCAATACTAGTCCTAACATAACTGAAATAATTGTAATTATGATTGTAATTGCTCCTGTACTGATAGAAACAATTACATCTGCTGAACTGATATCATCTTCTTTTTCTTGCTTATTTCCTGGTGTTGAATCATAATCTGATATTCCTAAGTCATTGCTGCTTGCTCCAATTTCTGCCGTATTACGAATTGTCCCTGTTGTGTCTGAACTCATTGTTTTTGTTAGTGTTAATGTTAATTCCTTTGTTTCTCCTGGTTTGATTATTTCATTTGTTAGTGTTTGGTTATGTAGTTTTCCATTTGTTATATACCATTCTTTATTCATTTCTGAACTAAAAGTTAGTTCACTTGGTAGATAATCAATTACATCATTTACAAATCCTGCTATTTCTCCTTCATTGGTTATTTTGATAGCATATTCAATAATTACGTTTGCACCTTGTATTTCTTTTGCATGTAATTCTACTTTTGCTAAACTTGTATCATTGTATTCTTGCATTCTTGTACCTCTTGTGCTTTGTGTAATTACTTTTCTAACACTCTTTTTTAAAGATAAGTCAAAGATTTGATTTTCATAGAATCCTGCATCTATATTTTCTACTTTGTTGCCTTTAATGTCTATTTGGTCTGTTACTGCTACTGTAAGATTTTCTTCTCCTACTTTTAATTGTCTACTAATGACATCAGAATTATTTGCTTCGGTTGCTCCTTCTACTTTATATTTTGTTACTGTATATTGATTAATATTGTATTTGAATGCTACTAAATATCCATCAGTTTTTAAATTTTGGAATGTATACTCTCCATTTGCATTGGTTTTTGTACTTGCTTCTATTTTTCCATCTGTTGGATTCATTAATAGAACTTCCATATTAGCAATTCCATTGTTATCTTTTATTCCATCTTTGTTACTGTCTATCCATGCTTTTCCACTAATTTCACCATTTTTCTCTTCTTCGCTTGGGTTACCTGGATTATTAGGATTGCTTGGGTCTTCTGGATTATTTGGATTAGATGAATTGGTTAGTTTATAGGTAATGATATTAGATTCATCACTTTGCTCTGAATTATATACATTGATGTAATGTTCGAATTCTTCTATCTCTTCTTCATTTTCCCCTACTTTTACTTTTTCTTTCAGCTGAATGGTTTCATTTGCTTTTAATTGATATTCTGTATAAATTAATGAATTTTCTGCTTGTTGTAACTCATTTACTTTTTGTCCATTTTTTTGTATATATGCTTCTTGTAATTGTAAGATGTCCATTGCTGAACTGTCTTCTATTACTAGATTAACATCACGTGCTGACTGGTTAGTAATTGTTGTTGTAAATAAAATACTGTCTCCTTCTTTTACATATTCCTCTGTTTTGTCTGCTTCTTGTTTTACTTCTAATTTTGATTTTAGTTGTACTGCTGTTTTTTCTATTTGATTTGAATAATATGTTTTACCATTTATGGTTGCTTGACAAGAAAATGCATATTGTTGTTCTAATTTCTGACTATCAACTTCTCCAATTGATGCATAGAATCCTATTTTTAATTTTTCTTTTGGTTCTAATCCTATTATTTTAATTGTTATTTTACGATTTTCATATTTAACTAATTCATATTTTTCTGTATTTTCCCAATTGGCTTGATTAAAACTGGTTCCCTCTGGTAAATTAATATCTACTACTATATTTTCTAATTTGTTATCTGTTAAGTTTTCTACTGTATTTATAAATGGAACTTCTGCATTTGCTTCAAATTTCATTTCTTCATTATATCCATATGCTGTGATTAATTTTAATTCTGCTTTTTCTATTTTGTTTTCCATTAGCTGTTCTGTTTTTGTTTCTTTTCCATCTGCTTTAATTACTAAGGTTCCTTTTGTTGTTTCATTTTCTGCTTTTTTTGTATTAACGGTAAATTCATATTGGAAAGTTGCAGTTTGACCAGCTGCTATTTTTTCTTTTGTAAATTTCATACTTTGTAAGCTTTCATCTTCCATATAACGTTTTACCATAACATTTTGAGCAGTTATTGGCTGCCATTCTTCAATTTCTTTTACATGAAAGAAAGTAACATTAGCATTTCCTTGTGCATCTGTTTGTATTCCTTCTAAAGAAACATTGTTTAAGTCACTTCCTGTATTGTTTGTAATATCAATGTTATATCGAATGGTTTGTCCTTCATAAACAGCATCTCCATTTTTAATTTCTTTTCCTGTTGTTGATGCACTTACCTTAACTTTTACTCCATCGTTATTAATGTTGACTAGTTGATTGCTTTCTCCTTCTGGAGAGGTAAGTTTTAATGCGGAATAAGTTCCTAATGGTTTTCCTTGATATTCATAGTTTAAGGCTGTTTCTTGATAAGCTATTTGCTTTTCTTCCATGTTTTCTGGAATTTGAATGCTATAGTCTATTGGAATGGTTTCTCCTGGTTGAAGCTCTTTTGCTACTACTTTCATCTTTTTAATGTCTTTTAAGTTTGGTAATTCTTTTGTCCATTCTTCACTGTTTTGTTCTATGTCTTTGGTTGCATAATAAATTTCTACCTTATCTTTTGGCGTTTGTATTGCCTTTGCTAGTGGCATGTTGATTGTGCTTTTTTCCTTGCCTACATTTTCAGTATTTGGTAAGCTGATAATAGTATTTACCTCATTCATAGTTTCTTCGTAGTTGTTAATGATTTCTATGTGTGCATTGGCTTGTGTTGCTTCTTCTTGTGCATCTAAGTTTCCAATAAGTGTTTCTTGTGATATCGTTTCTAGTTTGTCATTTTCTTTGTTATAGGATTCTAATTGATTGTATAGTACAGCACCAAATTTTGAATTGATACGAATGTCTACCTCTGTTTTTTGTTCTGTATTTTCAATGTTTTCGTTTGTATAAGTTAGTTCTATCTTTCCTGTTTTGCTTGGTGTTGTTTTGGCTAGTGTGATGTCTGCATTGATGATAATTTGTATTCCTTCATTCATGGTGCTTTGAAATTCTAATTGCTCTCCTCTCATTTGAATTTCAATTGCTTTTTGGCTTTTAATCAATCTAGCTTTTTCAATTTCTAGGTTGTCTCCATAAAGGATTTGTGTTGAATTTACCTTTATTTCTTCTATTTCTTCTGGAAGTTTTAGGTAAAGATAAGGATTTTTCCATAAGTTGTATTTAGCATCATCTGATTTTAGGGTAACGTTTAATTGTATATTTTCGTTTTTGTCTAAGGTAGATAGATTTTCATTACTTATGCTTAGTTTTGCTTGTGTTATTGGTTCTTGTAATTCTATATTTTTTGTTAGGGTTGCTGTTTCTGTTTCATTGATTGTTGCATTTGTTTCGTTTTCTATGGTTATAAATGATTTTAAGTCTTCTTTGGTATAACCTGTTTCTCCACTGATAGATTTTTCAATATGAATGGCTAAGCTTCCTTCTTTTTGTGGTTTGGTTGTTATGATTTGTAACTTGGTAGTTACTTGATTACTAGAAATTACTAGATTGCCATTTTCGTCTGCTTGTGTATTGGCATCGATATAACCTATCATGGTTCCATCTTCTTTTTGTATTTGGATATTTCCTTCTTGCCCTAATATATCTAGCATATTATTTTTATTAATTTGTATCTTTTTATAAGTAATACTTTGATTGGTGTTATATTTTTCGTTTCTTGTATTGATGAAATTCGTGTTTTCTGTTAATTTTATTGTTTGCCCTATTCCTTCTACATTAGAAATTTCTGCTTTTAATTCTTCTTGGTAGTCTATGGTGTTATTGGTGTTTGCATACATATATCCTTTGGAAATAGATGGTGTTGTGATTTTTTCTAAACTTACGATATTTCCTTTTGGGCTTATTTCTATTTGCTTTGTTTCTGTTTTCGTGTCTTCATCTCTTGTATATAATTTTGCTCTTGATTCTGTTTCTAACTGGATGGTTCTTTGTTTGTATCCTATTTCTTGGTTATAGGTATAAATAATTTTGTATTCTTCTTCCCCTGTTCCCCATTGAATCTGATTATTATTTTGTTCTTGTTTGATTTCTAATATTTTGTTTGTGCTATCGAATTGGTATTTTGTTTCTTCTAATTTGCTTCCATTATGTAATACTACTATTTTCGTTGGCATTTTTTCTTCTAACTCTGGAACAGCAATTTTAATGGTTTGTTTTTCAATTGGTAAGGTATTATTGTCTACACTTAATGCTACTTTTTGTTGTAATAGAATTCCGTTTTCTCCTAAATTGATATATTTTTCTATTTCTTGTGCTAACTTGATTTGTGCTTCTTCTGTCCATGTTAGTCTGGTTGCAATTTGCCCTTTTACTTCTTTTGTATTGGTATCACTTTGTTTATATTTTCCTATTAGTTTAATTTGGCTTTCTTGGTCAAAATAGTTTAAAGTATTTGCTTTTTGTTTTTCAAATTTGATTGGCAAAGTAATGGTTGCTTTTCCGCTAGCCATTTGATTTAATTCTATTTCATTGGTTTCTTCTTGAATCGCTTTGATGTTTTCGTCTTTTACTCTTGCTTTATCGATTGTGAAGTTAGCGTTTTCTATTTTTATTTTTCCACTTTCTAATACTCCAACATTTTCTACAGCAATGTCAATCATCAAGTTTTCACCTTGACTGATTGTTGCTTGCTTGCTATGCTTTTTTGCTTCTCCTTCTTTGAAATATGCATCAAATATAACATTTCTTACATTGGTAGCCGTTTTTTGTTCTTCTAATCCTTCGTAAAGTGCAAGGATTATTTGATTTCCTAAAAATATGAAATCTAGTCCTGCTAATGTGATTAATAAGATAATGCTTATCCATACTTTAAATAATTTACTTTTCATAGTCTCCTCCTTATAGGCATTTGCGTTTACCTAATTTCTCTAATATTTATTATATATTTTATTTGAAATAAATCAATCTCTATTTTTTTATCTTTTGTTGTTGTTTGTTTTCTTCCATTACGGAAGGCTTTCTTCGTGTTTTTTTTGCCTAAATATTATTTTTTTATTACATTTTTGATATTTAGACATAATCATATATTATTATACACTATTTCCCTAAGTTTTTCAATGATTTCCTTGTAAAAAAACAACTTTTTATGTAACTTCTAGTTGTTGCTTGAGCTATGTTGTAGGTTTAGGTTTCATTATTATTTTATTAACATTAAATAAACAACTTTTCCCTTTTGTTTTAGCTATCGCAACCAATAAGATGATGGACAATAAAATAATAAGCATGATTAAATTTCTTTAAATTAAGAGTAAACTTTTTTATCTTCTTTCATATACTATACAAGAGGTGGTTTATTTGAATAATATGAATTTTGATGAAAATACGATAAATAAATTAAAAGATATGATGAATAAGGGTGATTTGAATGATGTAATATCCCAAATCCCTCCTGAAATGATACAAAATTTTTCTTCTATGATGTCCCAAAATAAGCAGAATACTACTAACAATACTTCCCATTTTTCTAATGCTTCTCATTCTAATTCCAATTCTAATTCAGGAAATTCTAATTTTGACTTCAGTCAGATTGATATGAATACTATTTTAAAGATGAAATCTGTTATGGAAAAGTTAAATACTTCAAATGATCCTAGATCAAATTTATTACATTCTTTAAAACCTTATTTGAGAGAAGAAAAAAAGGGAAAGATAGATCAATATGCAAATTTACTAAATGTTGCTAAAATTGCTGACATTTTTAAAGAGAATAATAAGGAGAATCCTCATAATGGCTAGTTTTTATAATAATAACTATTATAAATATTATCGACCTTATCTGTCTACCAATTTTAAAAATTCGCCAGATACTAGCCAACACTCTCCTAATCAGGACAAATCCTCTTTTCATTCCATTTGTGACGAAAATCATTCTAGAACGAATGGTACAAAAGAAGATAAATCGTCTGACTTTTACACTTTTGGTCCCATCCGTTTTAAAAATCCCTTTTTTAATAATATCGAAGAGCCAATTTTTGAAATTTTGGGAATTGAATTGTATTTAGATGATATTATTATTCTTGGCTTATTATTTTTCTTGTATCAAGAAGGAGTGCAAGACGAGATGCTTTTTATTTCGTTAATTTTATTATTAATTAGCTAAGATTTTTTTCTTAACATGAGAAAATAAATAGCTAAAAATATAACTTACCCATATTTACTATTTAGAAAAATGTGGGATTTTATTTTAGAATTCAGCCTATAAAATTTGCATTTTTATGTAAATTATGGTATACTAATGGTATCAATCCCAATAGGAGGTACATACTATGCAATTAGAAATTTTAGATGTCAAATTTGACATGTCAAAAATGACACTTGAGGATCTTCAAAAGCTTCGGAAGGAAGCTAGACAGGTGTTAGCCAATGTGGAGCATCAGCTTTTATTACGAAAAATGGCTAATCACAAGCAATCTTCCAACTGAAATCCACGCTTACAAACAATAAAAAGGAACTTCTAACGAAGTTCCTTTTACTCGATTATTATTTTATCATTTGCTATACTTATATAGGATTGCTTATGCATAGGTTCTTCCTCTCGGTCAATTTCTTTAACAACATTAGCAATTCTAATCTGTACTGTATCTACTAAACCTGCTGCAATAATGGCCTGCTTATTTCCTTTTGCTCCTGCATGTGCTAGTCCTCTTAAAGCTCCCAATACGATAATATTCTCAGATGCCATGATTTCTGCACCTGAATTAACGTCACCAATAATTACTAAACTGCCTTCTACTTCTATTTTTTGTCCAGAACGTAATGATCCCCTATGAAATTTTGTTTCTGATATACCAATTTCTTTTTCAAATGTTTTTTTTATGCTATGCAATCCCAAGCTTTTTGGCATATCAAAGTCAATCTCTACATCGATTTTACTTTTTATTAATTCTTGAATTTCATCGATTTCTTTATTTTTTAGAATTTTACCTGTTACCATGATTGGTGTCTTCTCATCTTTGTATAATTTTTTTAACTCTGTTAACTTTTTCTTTAGTGCTTCTGTAATTTCTATTTGCTCTGCTTCTTCATTTAATTTAATCACAATTTTATCTTTTTTTAGATTGATACTAACACAATTTCTCATTTTTACATCCTTTCTTCTATTCTGGTTTATATTTTTATGAAGTAATGAATAATAGCAACTTAAGTTACTATCTTAATGGTACAGATGAAAATTACAAAGAATAATAGAATACATTATCTCATAATTTCAACATAAGGTACTGCACTCATATCTTCTTCTACATTTTGTGTATTCATTCCAAAATATTCTGCCATTATATCTCTTACTACTTCAGCGGTATAATTTCCATGTCCTCCGTTTTCTACCATTACAACAATTGCAATCTCTGGATTTTCAAATGGTGCAAATCCAACAAACCAAGCATGCACTTGGTTATTCGGTGCTTCTGCTGATCCTGTTTTTCCTCCTACACTAATATTAAAGTCTTTGAATCTTACATATGCTGTTCCTCCACTATCACTAGTAACTGATTTCATTCCTTCTAATACAGCCTTTAAATGGGTTTGGTTAATTTCTATATTTTCTGTATTGTCTTCTTGCAGTCCTAATTTTTTATTAACGAATTGATTGATTTCTTCTCTGGAAGTTTCTGATCCATCTGAATTTCTAATTGTTTTTACAATACTGACATCTATTTTGTGTCCTCCATTGGCAAGCATACTAATATATCTGGCCATTTGTAATGGGCTAAATTCATTGTCACTTTGCCCAATAGCTGCTTGCAAAGTATTTCCTGGACTCCAATATGGTTCATTTGGATGTAAATTCGGTCTAGTTTCTTTACTTGCTAATACTCCTGAAGTTTCACTTTGTAATTCAATTCCTGTTTTTGCTCCTAATCCAAAGTATTTGGCAAATCTTACTAAATTGTCAATTCCCATTTTGTCTGATGTTTCATAAAAGAAATAATTACATGATTTTTCAATGGCTCCTGAAACATCTAAATAACCATGTCCTGTATGATAATCTGTATAATACCAACATTTTGGCTGATAGTCTCGATATTTTTTATAGATTCCTGTGTCATTAATTCTTGTATTTAAATCAATAACACCTGATTCTAGCCCAGCAATTGCTGTTATCATTTTAAAGGTTGACCCTGGTGAATAGGAGTTTTGTGTGGCTTTATTGACAAGTGGTTTGGCTCCATTATTCGTATAGTTATTCCAAGCTTCTTGACTGATTCCCCCTACAAAATCAGCTGGGTTATAGTCAGGATAACTTGCCATTGCTAAAATTTCTCCTGAGTTTACATTCATAACTACCGCAGCTCCCGCCTTTGCATTATATGCCTTTCCAAATCCTCCTGATGCTATTTTTTGTATATTTGCTGCTAATGCATCTTCTGTTATTTTTTGAAGATTCGCATCTATACTAAGAACAATGTCTGATCCCGCTATTGCCTCTTTAGCAATATATTCGGCTGTAGTTGTTCCATCTACTGCCATGTCAATTTGTTTCGTTCCATTTTTTCCTTTTAAATATTCTTCAAATACATATTCAATTCCTGTTTTTCCTATGATATCATTACTACTATAATAATTTTTCCTTTTTTCATATTCTTCACTACTGATTTTTCCAGCATATCCTAATATGTGAGAAGCTAAATTTCCAGAAGCATATTGTCTTACTGGTTCTACTACTATATTAATACCTGAAAATTTTTCGGAACTTTCACTAAATTCTGCTACCGCTTCTCTTGGAATATCTTCTGAAATAGTTACTGCTCTTGTACTACTGTAACCTTTTTGTGCTATTAAATAGCGAATGGCTATGATTTTTCTTACTTCTTGTATGTTTGCATTTTGAATTTTATATTTGTTTTTAAATTTATAAAAGGCTTCTTCCGCCGTTATGTCTTCTTCTAAATTATTGGATTTTTTCCATTTTTCTAAGGTTTCTTCTGTTATAGTAAATTCAAATGGTTCTATCCTAATAGGAAATATGTCTGAGTAAGAACATTTATATTTTTCTAAGGTTTGTATCATATTTAAAATAGAAGTATTGAGTGTATCTGTGTCTACTTTGCTTTTATACATTTCAAGTGAAAATTCCATTTTTGAAGTAACAAGTGGTACTCCTGTTTTATCTAAAATTGCTCCTCTGGAAGCTTCTAGTGTACTTTCTCTGGTTAATCTGGTATTGGATTGTTCTCTATATTCTGCTCCATGGACTATCTGAAGGCTAAATAATTTTGCGATTAAAATAATTCCAACTATATAAGTTAAAACGGTTAATATGTTGAATCGTAAATTTATATTTGCTTTTTTTGCCATACGTTTTTTTACCAAATTTTCACCTTCTTTTCTTCCTTATTTCTACTTATTAAATTTTTCTTTTTATTTTGTGCCAATCAAATAGAAGTAACCACTTAGACATTCTATTTGTTTTAAAAATATCTTGTTAAGATTTTATTTCCTTTATATTCATTTTCTATATAATATCCAAATTTTT